>NZ_JBEPCJ010000193.1:0-5430 GCF_040299565.1 Spirillospora sp. NPDC000708 | reverse complement strand
TGGTCGGGCGCCCCGGACGGGCTTCCCCGTCGGTCACACATCCACAACAGGTTCAAGGGCCCCCATATTTCGTCAAGCACGCCCCAAGCACCCGCTCGACCTGCAAAGACAACCCAAAACGCCCCCCACGCAAGGGCTCGGGCCCACTTCCCCCGCCCCAAAAAAACTTCGAAACGATCCCCTGCACCCGGCATCCGAGCCCGCCGATCACCCCTGGCAGTGACCCAGACCACCCACACGACGGGGGTTCCGGCGCCCTTCCAGGCCCCCAGCCCCGCCCTGCCGGGACACGACCCCAACCCCTGCCAAGGGCGCCTGACCGGTGCTTTACGGGACCTGAACGCGAAGCAGGATGCGCCCCAGGGGGTCAACGAAGGGGCGGCCAACGCTGAGCGAAGCCTGACGTCAGGCCATTGGCGGACACCGCGACGCTCCCCACCCGCTCCTAGCGACGTGAGCAGGACTGCACGGACCGCTCGCCGGACCGACCCCGTCGCCAGGCCGCCCTTCGCGAGGGCTGGGCCTCCTCGGCGGGGATCGGGGGCGAAATCGGCCCTTGCGGTGCGCCGACGGCCTGCAGATCCCCTGAGGCCTCCTGGACTCCGCCCACGTGCCCGCGGGCCGCAACCCCTAGGCCCGATGCTTCAGATAGCCCCCGGGCCGGGCGCCGCCGGCAGTCAGACGTCAGACTCGCGGAACCTGCGGCGCAATCACTTCGATGCCGCCGTCCGGATGCGCGTGGCTAGCGAGGATCTGGACAACCGGTATGTGTTCCGAGAACTGGCGCTATGAGTACGCGGCGGCGCGCACGATCATGGCCGGGGACCAGTTAGACCCTCGTCGTCCGGCAGGCCCGACCAGAGCCCGCTGTCCGACCCGACAACCTCGCCCCAGCCTCCTTGCTGCTGGGCGGCCTACACCGAACTGCTCCTGACGGCCTGAAGAACCGCTGCTGGTCGTCCTACAACGACCGGCGAGGCCCAGCGCGCCAGTGCCTACGCCTCTACGAGGAGGGCAGCTTTCCCGCCAAGGGGGTACGACGCCCAACGCCGTCCGAGCTAAACACCTGACCGGCGGGCACGCTGGTACCCGTCACCCGTCACTCGTCACCCGTCACCCGTCACCCGACACGGCGATCGGCGGCGCCGCAATGGCCCCCACTCGCGATTGGACGACGCCCGCCAGCAACTGGCTGCGGCCGAGCACGCCCGCGAAGCCGTATTGAAAACGATGCAGCGGTGGACACCGAAGTCGAGCGGCAGCGGGTGCGCGAGGATCTCGCCACCAAGCTTCGGATCGAAGGCGGCCGCCGCGAGGCCGCCGAGACGGAACTGAGGTGCGCGCTCGATGAAGCGCGCCGACGCGGGCACCATGCGTGCGCATCTCGGCGGCGCCCTCGAACGCGCGGCCACAGCCGAGAGGCACCCGCTGGGGCAGGAAGACGCAGGCACCGAACGGGGCCCTCACCGGTCTCGGGTGTCCAGCGGGGGCTCTGCCACCCGCCTTGACCTGGGGTCCGCGTGCTGTTTGGCATGCCGTCTGCGTGAGTCCCGGACTGGCGCTGCTGCATCAGGAGCAGGTTCTCGACAGGAGACGCGGGACGGGCGATCCCACAGGTCACCGATGAGTTCGACCGACACACCGAGTCGTACACAGCGGACCTAGAACACCTGCAGAGGGAGTGCGTATCCGATGGCGCAAGTGATCTGCGACATGTCCATCTCGCTCGACGGGTACGTCACCGGCCCCAACGACAGCCGCGAGAACCCGTTCGGCGACGGTGCCGGGATGCTGCACAAGTGGATGTCCGACCAGGCGACCGACGAGGATCGGGCGATCTTGGAGCAGGTGGTCGAAGACTGGGGCGCTGTGGTGATGGGCCGCAAGTCGTTCGAAAAGAACGAGGGGGAGGGCGGCTGGGGCGGGGGCGGCCCGATGGGCGATGTCCCGTGTTTCGTGGTCACTCACCAGGCACCGACCAGGTCGTACCCGCCCGTGTTCACCTTCCTCACCGACGGGGTGGCCAGCGCGATCGGGCAGGCCAGTAAGGCGGCGGGCGACAAAGTCGTCGGGCTGCACGGCGCGACCGTCATGCAGCAGGCGCTACCGCTCGGCCTGGTGGACGAGATCCGCGTGCACGTGATCCCGGTCCTGGTCGGCGGCGGTACGCCGTTGTTCGGCGCGCTCGACTCCTCGATCACTCTCGAACGCACCCGCGTGATCGCGACCCCTGCGGCGACTCACCTCTCCTATCGCGTCGTCCGCTGACCGCCAGGGACGATGGCGGGCGCCGAGGGAGACCACGAGGTCGTTCCGGACTCCGCTCCGATCCGCTCCGAGTTCCGGCTCCATAGACCGGGGTCTACAGATAGCCGTTAGCGCTGAGAATGATCACGGCGTTCCGTTGGGGGATCCGTCATGGCTTGAGCTGGGCGTTCGCTCGTTCTCCGGGCGCGCGCTGCTTGGCGTGCGCCCGGTCGATGTCCTCGTAGGGCGTGGAGGTGCGCGTGCCGAGGCCCTGGTACGCGCCCTATCGGTCAGCGTGAGCAGTCCGGTGGCGGCCTGCGTCTGAACGAGGCCCGGGATGTGGGCTGCGGGCGGGGCGTGGACCGAGCCGCGCAGCGGCCCTGAAACTTACAGCCAGGCACCGTAGGTGCCGGTTGTTATCGGCGCTCCGCTCCTCAGGCGCCGGCGGCCGTGAGGAAGGCGTCCGCGACGGCCGTGCGAGTGTAGAGAACGTATCTGCCGCTGCGCCGGGCGGTGACAAGACCGGCCGCTCGCAGGGCGGTGAGTTGTTGGGAGACCGCGCCGGGTGAGAGCCGGAGGCGTCGTGCGAGTTCGGTGGTGGAGGCGGGTGAGGTCAGGGCGGTGAGCAGCATCGCCCGTGTCGCGCCGAGCACCCCGGCGAGCGCATCCGGTGCGGCCGGACGGTCGGTGGTCCACAGCAGGCCCACGCCGCGCGGCGGGTAGCGCACGGTGACCGGCCACACGGGCCCTGTCTTGACGAGAACGCGGGGCCAGGCGAAGGCCGACGGCACCAGAACGACGCCCCGTCCATCCAGCCGCTGGGCAGCGGAGTGGTGGACCAGCCGGATCGACAGGGTGTCACCGCGCCAGCGGATCGCGGGGTCGAGCGCGTTGAACAGCCGGGCGGGGCCGCCGTCGGTCTGCTCCCGCGCGCGATACAGCACGTCGGCCTCCAACAATGCCCGTACGCGCGGCCAGTCCTCGACCAGGGCCGCCTCCCAGAACGCGCGGATCTCTCCGGCGAGCCGATCCAGCCCGCTGGACGGGCGGGCGTACAGCTCCCGCAGCGACGCGGTCCGGACGCCGCAGGTCCGGTCCAGTTCGGCGCGTACTTCCTCCGCCGGGACGGCGCGCAGCGCGGCGAACTCGTCGTCCAGATCGGGGGAGGGGACGGCGGGCGTCGGGGCGAGGAAGGACGGCAGCGCCCGAGGAGGCGGCGGCACCAGCGCGTCCAGCAGCGCGATGCGTTCGGACGAGCGCAGTTCGGCGACGCGGGGCGCCGCTACTGCGAGCCAGGGCCGGTGCAGCGCATGCGCGGCGGGTTGCCGCAGAGCGCGCAGCGCGGCCACGCACTCCCACAGGGGTGAGCACGCGAACCGGGTGCGGGCCAGATCGCCCGTGGAGAACTCCAAGTCCAGCACGGGGCCTCCCAACGGATTCGGGCCAGTCTAAATCGATTCCGGCTCGGCCCTTCCGGCGATGACGCTGAGCGGCATGCCATACCGAGGTGTGTTCGCCATTCAGCCCTTCCGCCGTATCTTCGCCGCAGCCGCTATCAGTGAGATCGGCACCCAGATCAGTTATGTGGCCATTCCCTTGGTCGCAGTGGTGGCGCTGCACGCTTCGCCGGGTGACGTGGGGGTTCTCGCCGGTCTGAGTACGGTCGCGTTCCTGGTCATCGGACTGCCCGCGGGCGCGTGGGTGGACCGGATGCGGCGGCGCAGGGTGCTGGTGGCCGCGGATCTGGCCCGCGCCGTGCTGCTCGGCTCGATCCCGCTCGCGTGGTGGCAGGGCGTCCTGTCCATGGCGCAGCTGTACACGGTGGTGCTGGCGACCGGCGCGGCCACGGTGTTCTTCGACATCGCCAAGCTCAGCTACCTACCGCAGGCCGTGGGCCGCGGCCGCTTGGAGGAGGCCAACGCGCACCTGGTCGTCCTGGACGCGGCGGGGGACATCGGCGGGCGCGGCGCCGGCGGGTACCTGGCTCAGGCGCTGTCGGCGCCGGTTGCGGTCGGATTGGACGCGCTGACGTACCTGTGGTCGGCGGCATGCCTGCTCGGCATCCGCGGCCGCGAGCCGGCGCCGGCGCCGGTGCCGCGCGGGCGGCTGACCCACGACATCCGCACCGGCCTTCGCTACGTGCTCGGCCACCCGGTACTGCGGCCGATCCTGCTGGAGGGTGCCTGCACGAACCTGTCGATCCAGCTCACGGTGACCATGTTGCCGGTGGTGTTCATCCGCCAACTCGGATTCTCCGGCGCGGCGCTCGGCGGCTTCCTGGCGTCCGGCGGTGTGGGTCTGCTCGCCGGGGCGATGGCCGCGCGGCGCATCGGTGTTCGGCTCGGCCAAGGCCGCGCGCTGTGGGGAACCAGCCTGGCGCTGGCACCCGCCGGCCTCCTGGTGCCCTTGGTCGGACGCGGCCCCTGGGTGTGGCTCGCCGGAGCGGCCTGGCTGGTGACAGGGGTCAAGGTCGGAATCGACAACGTCCTCAAGGTGAGCTTCCGTCAGCGGATCACCCCGGGAAACCTGCTCGGCCGAATGAACGCCACGTTCCGCCTCCTGCTGATGGGAGCCCTGACGATCGGTGGTTTCCTGGCCGGGCTGATCGGTGATCAGGCAGGGCCGCGGGCGGTCCTGTGGCTCGGCGCCGCAGTCCCCGCCGTGTCATGGCTGCTGCTGTTCTTCTCCCCGCTCCGCCGGATGTCCGCCCTCCCGGACACCATCGGGCTTTCCGTCGCGGCCGTGTCGCCTGACCTGGATCGCGCCTGACCGTCGACCACTTGTCCGCCCCGACGTTGTCGGTCTGTAGGTGGTAGGTGATGCCAGCAGGATTCGAACCCGCGACCGCAATTCGGCTCCACCCTGCACCTTCTGCTATCGGCGATGTGACCCACGGCCCTATTGCCGCGCTGGACCCCCAAGAGTTCACCGAGCCGCGCCGCCTCCGCTGTGAGAAAGAAGGCGCTCGCGTCGCAGCGCCGCGCCCGCTAGAGGATTCGTGTTCCAGTTCTTCGACCTCGTGCCGGTCGCTGACCGCGCTGGAGAACGTCCGGCTCGTCGCCGAGCTCACCGGCCGCGAAACGGCGAGCGGCCCGCCGCCGCGCTCGCCGCTGGCCGCGGCTGCCTCCGCGTGGGCGGGAAGGTCGCGGTGTGGAACGGCGGCGCCCGCGGGGATCGTCCGCG
>NZ_JBEPCJ010000192.1:0-5457 GCF_040299565.1 Spirillospora sp. NPDC000708 | reverse complement strand
GTATAAAAGTCACAGTTAATTCTTGACAAGTTTAGTTAGGTTTGATAGAATATAATAGTTGTCGCAAGAGACGAGGGTCTTGAAGCGATAAGCTAGACCATTGAAAACTGAATAAAGAAGAATGACTCATGTGATGTAGTAAGATACATCAAAAATCTGTCAATCAATAATGAAAGACAAGCCAGTCACTAAGGTGACTTAAATACTTTATTTGAGAGTTTGATCCTGGCTCAGGACGAACGCTGGCGGCGTGCCTAATACATGCAAGTTGAGCGCTGAAGGTTGGTACTTGTACCGACTGGATGAGCAGCGAACGGGTGAGTAACGCGTGGGGAATCTGCCTTTGAGCGGGGGACAACATTTGGAAACGAATGCTAATACCGCATAAAAACTTTAAACACAAGTTTTAAGTTTGAAAGATGCAATTGCATCACTCAAAGATGATCCCGCGTTGTATTAGCTAGTTGGTGAGGTAAAGGCTCACCAAGGCGATGATACATAGCCGACCTGAGAGGGTGATCGGCCACATTGGGACTGAGACACGGCCCAAACTCCTACGGGAGGCAGCAGTAGGGAATCTTCGGCAATGGACGAAAGTCTGACCGAGCAACGCCGCGTGAGTGAAGAAGGTTTTCGGATCGTAAAACTCTGTTGGTAGAGAAGAACGTTGGTGAGAGTGGAAAGCTCATCAAGTGACGGTAACTACCCAGAAAGGGACGGCTAACTACGTGCCAGCAGCCGCGGTAATACGTAGGTCCCGAGCGTTGTCCGGATTTATTGGGCGTAAAGCGAGCGCAGGTGGTTTATTAAGTCTGGTGTAAAAGGCAGTGGCTCAACCATTGTATGCATTGGAAACTGGTAGACTTGAGTGCAGGAGAGGAGAGTGGAATTCCATGTGTAGCGGTGAAATGCGTAGATATATGGAGGAACACCGGTGGCGAAAGCGGCTCTCTGGCCTGTAACTGACACTGAGGCTCGAAAGCGTGGGGAGCAAACAGGATTAGATACCCTGGTAGTCCACGCCGTAAACGATGAGTGCTAGATGTAGGGAGCTATAAGTTCTCTGTATCGCAGCTAACGCAATAAGCACTCCGCCTGGGGAGTACGACCGCAAGGTTGAAACTCAAAGGAATTGACGGGGGCCCGCACAAGCGGTGGAGCATGTGGTTTAATTCGAAGCAACGCGAAGAACCTTACCAGGTCTTGACATACTCGTGCTATTCCTAGAGATAGGAAGTTCCTTCGGGACACGGGATACAGGTGGTGCATGGTTGTCGTCAGCTCGTGTCGTGAGATGTTGGGTTAAGTCCCGCAACGAGCGCAACCCCTATTGTTAGTTGCCATCATTAAGTTGGGCACTCTAACGAGACTGCCGGTGATAAACCGGAGGAAGGTGGGGATGACGTCAAATCATCATGCCCCTTATGACCTGGGCTACACACGTGCTACAATGGATGGTACAACGAGTCGCGAGACAGTGATGTTTAGCTAATCTCTTAAAACCATTCTCAGTTCGGATTGTAGGCTGCAACTCGCCTACATGAAGTCGGAATCGCTAGTAATCGCGGATCAGCACGCCGCGGTGAATACGTTCCCGGGCCTTGTACACACCGCCCGTCACACCACGGGAGTTGGGAGTACCCGAAGTAGGTTGCCTAACCGCAAGGAGGGCGCTTCCTAAGGTAAGACCGATGACTGGGGTGAAGTCGTAACAAGGTAGCCGTATCGGAAGGTGCGGCTGGATCACCTCCTTTCTAAGGAATATATACAAAGACGTGAGCATTCAACTTTATTCAGTTTTGAGGGGTTTAGTGATAAACCTAAGCAAGAATCAAATTCTTGATTGTGGGGCCTTAGCTCAGCTGGGAGAGCGCCTGCTTTGCACGCAGGAGGTCAGCGGTTCGATCCCGCTAGGCTCCATTGTCAGACAAGACGTTAAAATCACTTGAACATTGAAAACTAAATAACAATATCTAATAACGATAAATAAACCAAAAGCTGTGAATTTTAAAGAATTTACAAACTTATACTTGAAAAACGATGATTATAAATCATCATGGCAAAGTTAATAAGGGCGCACGGTGGATGCCTTGGCACTAAGAGCCGATGAAGGACGTGACTAACGACGATATTCTAGGGGGAGCAGTAAGTACGCATTGATCCCTAGGTCTCCGAATGGGGAAACCCAGCTGCTACTAGCAGTTATTCATGAGTGAATACATAGCTCATGTAAAGGTAACGCAGAGAACTGAAACATCTAAGTACCTGCAGGAAGAGAAAGTAAAAACGATTTCGTAAGTAGCGGCGAGCGAACGCGAAGAAGGGCAAACCAAGAAGCTTGCTTCTTGGGGTTGTAGGACTGCAACGTGGACTTAAGCATTATAGTCGAATAACCTGGGAAGGTTAATCAAAGAGGGTAATAATCCCGTAGACGAAATAGCGCTTATACCTAGCAGTATCCTGAGTAGGGCTGGACACGCGAAATCCAGTTTGAATCCGGGAGGACCATCTCCCAACCCTAAATACTCCTTAGTGACCGATAGTGAACCAGTACCGTGAGGGAAAGGTGAAAAGAACCCCGAGAGGGGAGTGAAATAGCACCTGAAACCGTGTGCCTACAAGAAGTTCGAGCCCGTTAATGGGTGAGAGCGTGCCTTTTGTAGAATGAACCGGCGAGTTACGTTATGATGCGAGGTTAAGTTGAAGAGACGGAGCCGTAGGGAAACCGAGTCTGAATAGGGCGACTTAGTATCATGATGTAGACCCGAAACCTAGTGACCTATCCATGAGCAGGGTGAAGGTGTGGTAAGACGCACTGGAGGCCCGAACCAGGACACGTTGAAAAGTGTTTGGATGACTTGTGGATAGCGGAGAAATTCCAAACGAACTGGGAGATAGCTGGTTCTCTCCGAAATAGCTTTAGGGCTAGCGTCGAAATGTAAGTGTATTGGAGGTAGAGCACTGTTTGGGTGAGGGGTCCGTCTAGGATTACCAATCTCAGATAAACTCCGAATGCTAATACACATGTTCGGCAGTCAGACTGCGAGTGCTAAGATCCGTAGTCGAAAGGGAAACAGCCCAGACCAACAGCTAAGGTCCCAAAATATATGTTAAGTGGAAAAGGATGTGGGGTTGCACAGACAACTAGGATGTTAGCTCAGAAGCAGCTATCATTCAAAGAGTGCGTAATAGCTCACTAGTCGAGTGACCCTGCGCCGAAAATGTACCGGGGCTAAACATATTACCGAAGCTTTGGATTGATATTTTATCAATGGTAGGAGAGCGTTCTTAACCGCGATGAAGGTATACCGTGAGGAGTGCTGGAGCGTTAAGAAGTGAGAATGCCGGTATGAGTAGCGCAAGATAAGTGAGAATCTTATCCACCGTAAGACTAAGGTTTCCAGGGGAAGGCTCGTCCGCCCTGGGTTAGTCGGGACCTAAGGCGAGGCCGAAAGGCGTAGTCGATGGACAACTGGTTGATATTCCAGTACTAGATATGATCGTGATGGAGGGACGCAGTAGGCTAAGAGATGCCAGTTAATGGATTCTGGTCTAAGCAGTGAGGTGTGAGATGTGTCAAATGCATTTCTCTTTAACATTGAGCTGTGATGGGGAAGCAACTACGGTTGCGAACTCTCTGATGTCACACTGCCAAGAAAAGCTTCTAGCGTAAAGTCATATCTACCCGTACCGCAAACCGACACAGGTAGTCGAGGCGAGTAGCCTCAGGTGATCGAGAGAACTCTCGTTAAGGAACTCGGCAAAATAGCCCCGTAACTTCGGGAGAAGGGGTGCTGGTGTAAAAGCCAGCCGCAGTGAATAGGCCCAAGCAACTGTTTATCAAAAACACAGCTCTCTGCTAAACCGCAAGGTGATGTATAGGGGGTGACGCCTGCCCGGTGCTGGAAGGTTAAGAGGAGTGCTTAGACGTAAGTCGAAGGTATGAATTGAAGCCCCAGTAAACGGCGGCCGTAACTATAACGGTCCTAAGGTAGCGAAATTCCTTGTCGGGTAAGTTCCGACCCGCACGAAAGGCGTAATGATTTGGGCACTGTCTCAACGAGAGACTCGGTGAAATTTTAGTACCTGTGAAGATGCAGGTTACCCGCGACAGGACGGAAAGACCCCATGGAGCTTTACTGTAGTTTGATATTGAGTACCTGTAAGTCATGTACAGGATAGGTAGGAGCCATTGAAATAGGGACGCTAGTTTCTATTGAGGCGTTGTTGGGATACTACCCTTGACTTATGGTTACTCTAACCCGCTGGCATAATCGGCCAGGGAGACAGTGTCTGACGGACAGTTTGACTGGGGCGGTCGCCTCCTAAAGAGTAACGGAGGCGCTCAAAGGTTGGCTCAGATTGGTTGGAAATCAATCGTAGAGTGTAAAGGTAAAAGCCAGCTTGACTGCGAGAGCTACAACTCGAGCAGGTAGGAAACTAGGACTTAGTGATCCGGTGGTACCGCATGGAAGGGCCATCGCTCAACGGATAAAAGCTACCCTGGGGATAACAGGCTTATCTCCCCCAAGAGTTCACATCGACGGGGAGGTTTGGCACCTCGATGTCGGCTCGTCGCATCCTGGGGCTGTAGTCGGTCCCAAGGGTTGGGCTGTTCGCCCATTAAAGCGGCACGCGAGCTGGGTTCAGAACGTCGTGAGACAGTTCGGTCCCTATCCGTCGCGGGCGTAGGTAATTTGAGAGGATCTGTCCTTAGTACGAGAGGACCGGGATGGACTTACCGCTGGTGTACCAGTTGTTCCGCCAGGAGCACGGCTGGATAGCTATGTAGGGAAGGGATAAGCGCTGAAAGCATCTAAGTGCGAAGCCCACCTCAAGATGAGATTACCCATTCGTAAGAATTAAGAGCCCAGAGAGATGATCTGGTAGATAGGCTGGAAGTGGAAGAGTTGCGAGACTTGGAGCGGACCAGTACTAATCGCTCGAGGACTTTACCAAAAGAGTCAAATATAATATGCTTATGGTTTAAAAGTTAGAAGAATTGTTATTTAGTTTTGAATGTTCAAGGTAACATTTAATGATTTGGTCATCATTGCGATGGAGATACACCTGTTCCCATGTCGAACACAGAAGTTAAGTCCATCTACGGCGGAAGTACTTGGGGGTTGCCCCCTGGGAGATAGGCGAGTGGCCAAGTTGAAAGTATGGTCCGTTGGTCAAGGGGTTAAGACACCGCCTTTTCACGGCGGTAACACGGGTTCGAATCCCGTACGGACTATATTATTAAAACTCGGGGAACCGAGTTTTATGTTATTGCGGATTAGCTCAGTTGGTAGTAGCGCATGACTGTTAATCATGATGTCGTCAGTTCGAGTCTGACATCCGCAGCTTTTAAGAGACCTACGGGTCTCTTTTTTTATTATAAATACAGAAAATGTTTAAGAAATTTTGATATAATTTGATAAACGGAGAGATGATATAAAATGCAAAAGAGAT
>NZ_JBEPCJ010000191.1:0-5879 GCF_040299565.1 Spirillospora sp. NPDC000708 | reverse complement strand
GTCCGCCCCCCCGTGTCTCGGGGGGGGGTGTGGGCCTGGGGCTTGCCCCGTCCTTTGGGGTTTATGCCGGCCCCCACGCCGCAGCTCAACGGTCGAGGGAGTCGTCGATCGCGCGGAAGGTGGGGCAGGGCCAGCGCCACATGCAGGCGCGGCAGCGGCGGATGGGGCTGTCGGGGTCGCTGGTGATGCCGCCGGCCTCCTGCGGCCGGTGCAGGTCGAGGATCCGCGTGCCCAGCTCGGCGAGCGCGATCACCTCTTCGCGGGCGCCGGTGAGGAACGCGAGGTCCTCGCGGGTCAGCCGGGTCTTGACCGGGACGAAGCCGTCCCGGTTCACCAGCCGGGACAGGTACTGCGTGGACGTGCGCCACGAGGTGGACTTCGCGGAGCGCGCGCGGATCGCGTCCAGGCGCTCGCGCAGCCGCGCGTGCCTCGGGTCGGTCGTTCGGTCGGCCTTCACGTGCCGCGCACCCCCCAATGCCGCTGTTGCACGGGGCCAGCCTTCCCTACTCGGGACGTCCGCGAAGGGGGAACGGGGAGTTCCCCTGGGACCGCGCCCGGACGGCTCAGGGGGCGCTCGCGAACCGGTGACGGGCCCTGCCCGAGCCCGAAATCACGACATCACGGTGCGTAGTACTCAAAGCGTACGGGGTGGACGGGACGGCGCCGCGCCAGGGACACGCCCGCGCCACACGCGACTTGGCGAACTGTCTGGCTCATGGAGCGGAGTCGAGATAGTGTGCCGGACGTGGAGCTAAATGTCTCGACCGCGTCTCAGGGAGGTCACGCCGTCGTCACGGCGACCGGCGAGCTGGACCTGTACACCGCGCCCAGGCTGCAGGCGGCCCTCGCGGGGCTGCTGCGCGGCGATGTCGACCGGATCGTGGTCGACCTGGCCGGCGTCGAGTTCTGCGACTCGACCGGCATGAACGTGCTGCTCTCGGCCATGAAGCGGATCAAGGAGCAGGGCGGCTCGCTGGAGCTCGCCGCGCCGCGCCCGGCCGTGAAGCGGATCCTGCAGGTCACCGGGCTCGACACCGTGTTCACCGTGACCGACGACGCGGCGCCCGCCCTGGACTGATCGGCCGCCGGTCGTCCCGCCGTCGCCGGTTGTTCACGGCGCCATGCCCGCACGCCGACTACGATCGCGGATATGCAGGAGGCGGATACGCAGGGTGTAGCGGTGATCATCCCGGCCAAGGACGAGGCCGACCGCATCGCGGCCACCGTCAAGGCCGCGCAGGAGCTGCCCGGGGCCGACCTGATCGTGGTCGTCGACGACGGTTCGTCCGACCGGACCGGGCCGGTGGCCGCGCAGGCGGGGGCCCGGGTCGTGCGGCACGCCCGCAACCGGGGCAAGGGCGCCGCGATGGAGACCGGCGCGGAGGCCGTCCGGCTCCTCGACGACGGCCGTGACCAGCCCCGTCACCTGCTGTTCCTGGACGCCGACCTGGCCGAGACGGCCGCCGAGGCGGCACCGCTCGTCGCGCCCGTACTGGCCGGTGAGGCCGACATGACGATCGCCGCGTTCTCCTCGACGGTGAAGCTCGGCGGGCACGGTTTCGTCGTCCGGCTGTCCCGCGAGGGCATCCGCCGCGCCACCGGCTGGGAGGCGACGCAGCCGCTGAACGGCCAGCGCTGCCTGACCCGCGCCGCGTTCGACGCCGCGCTGCCGCTCGCCGCCGGGTTCGGCGTGGAGACCGGCCTCACCATCGACCTGCTGCGCAAGGGCTTCCGGGTGGCGGAGGTGGAGGTGCCGCTGGCGCACCGCGCGACCGGCACCGACTGGCGCGCGCAGCTGCACCGCGGCCGGCAGTTCCGCGACGTGGCCAGGGCGCTGGCCGTGCGGGAGCCCGTCGTGGCCGGACGGCTCGCCCGCCTGCGCGGCCACCGCACGTGACCAGCCCCGGTCCCGCGCGGCCGGGGACCGCCGGGCTGTGGGCCATCGGGGCCTCCCTCTGCTGCTTCCTCGCCACCGCGCTGCTCGGGCCGTCCGCCTTCCAGCCCGCGATGGACGCGCGGTTCGGGGAGCCGCCGTACTCGCTGGACGTGCACCCGTCGCCGTACCTGGTGCTGGGGCTCGTCGTGGCGGGGGTCGCGGCGGGGACGGCGGGCCTCGCGCTGTGCTTCACCGCCGTCCGGCGCGGCTGGCGCGTCCGGGCGTTCCCGCTGGTCGCGGCGGGGCTGCTGGCGGCGGTCGCGTTCATGTTCATGCCGCCGGTCGGGTCGACCGACCATCTGAACTACGCGTCGTACGGGCGGATGGCGGCGACCGGGCACGACCCGTACGAGACCCGCGCGGTGGACCTGCCGAAGGACCCGGTGGCCGGGGCGCCCGAGGAGTGGCGGTCGACGCCGTCGGTGTACGGGCCGATCGCGACGGGGGAGCAGGCGGTCGCGTCGTGGATCGGCGGCGGCTCGGTGCGGCTGACGGTGTTCGTGCTGTCGGTGTTCAACGTCCTGGCGTTCGCGGTGACCGGGCTGATCCTCTACCGGACGTCCCGCGACGAGGACCGGCGGCTGCGGACCGCGCTGCTGTGGACGTGCAACCCGCTCCTGCTGTTCCACCTGATCTCCGGCGCGCACAACGACGTCCTGGCGATCGCGCCGATGGTGGCGGCGCTGACGGTGTTCGACACGTACGCGACCGGCGGACCGTGGCGGATGTGGGGGCGCGCGCTGGCGGCCGGGGTCCTCACGGGCGTCGGCGGGGCGATCAAGATGCCGGCGGCGCTCGCGGGCGGCGGCCCGGCGTGGGCGCTGGTGCGCGAGGGCTGGAAGGGCCGCCGGTGGCGGGCCCTCGGCGGCCTCGCCGCGCTGGCCGGCGGTGCCGCCGCGACGGCCGCGACCGCGTACGCGCTGGCCGGCCCGCACGCCCTCGACCAGGTGCGGGAGGCGAGCAACATGGTGTCGTTCGCCACCCCCTGGCACCTGCTTGACCGGATGCTGGGCCGCGGCTCGCAGCGCGACGTGATCAAGACCGGCTCGCTGCTGCTCGGGATCGTCCTGTTCCTGCTGCTGGCGCGCGGCCTGCCGAAGGACGACCCGCTGGCGGAGCATCCGGGGCAGGTCGCCAACCGGCGGATGGCCACGGCGTTCGTCATGGCGTGGCTGCTGGCCGCGCCCTACGTGCTTCCCTGGTACGACGGGTTCGGCTGGGCGCTGCTGGCGCTGCTGCCCCTGTCGCGCATCGACTGGATCCTGCTGGCCCACACCGCCGCGCTCAGCCTCGCCTACCTTCCCGCGCGCGCGCCGCAGCGCATCGGGATGCCGCGCGACCTGTCGTGGCTGTTCACCGTCGTCAGGCCGACGGTGATTCCGTGGACGCTGCTCGCGGTTCTTGCGGCCTTGGCTGTTCAGTGCCTGCGTCCAGGTCGATCTCCAGCGACCGCACCGCGGCCGCCAGCATCAGCGGGGTCGCCAGGCTGAACGCCACCGACAGGATCACCACGCCCGAGTCGTTCACCAGCGTCCCGATGATGCCGACCGCGAGCGCGCAGATCAGCGCCGGACGCATCGTGAGGGTGTGCTGGTAGGCGCGGTGCAGCAGGGACACCGCCCGCCACCGCGTCGGCCGCGCCAGCACGAAGAACAGGAACACCAGCGCGGCGGCCAGCGCCAGCGTGAACGGCCAGTACCCGAGGCTGTTCAGCATCGCGTCGAACTTGCGGGTGACGACGTCCCAGGCGTTGCCGTCCATCAGGTCGCGCCAGAACCGGCCCATGTGGGTCGGGTTGGCGCTCCGCGAGTTCCACCAGGAGATCGCCAGCACCAGCGCGATCCCGGCCACGCAGAACGCGCCGACCTTCACCGGCGACACCCGCTTGCCGGTGATCATCATGCCGAGCATCGCGAACGCCGGGGTGATCGCGATGACGCCGCCGAAGTCGCTGCCCCAGGCCGGCAGGCCGTCGACCGCGACGGTGAGCAGCCCGACCGCCGCGACGATCCCCACCGAGACGGCCTTCGCGCGGCGGGATGCCCCGGCCGGACCGCCCGGATCCGGTTCGGCGCGGTGGCGGCGCAGCGGGAACTCGCACACCCACGCCGCCGTCAGGATCGCGGCCACCGCGAACAGCGAGAACGCCTGGTTCCCGAACCCGTAGAACCGCCCGGCGACCAGCGCCGTGTACCCCATCAGCGTGTTGAGCTGGAGCGACGAGCCGGTCATCACGTCCAGCGCGAGCACCACCGCGGTGACCGCGGTGATCACCAGTCCGGGCAGGAACGTCGACCGGCGCCACGGGCCGGCCAGCGCGACGCCCGTCAGCAGCCCCGCGAAACCGAGCACCGTGCAGATCAGCACCGGCGTCGGGTGCGCGGCCTGCCACCACGGCATCAGCCCGGCCAGGAACGACGCGCCGGGCGCCGCTCCGCCGAGCAGCGCGATCACCCGCGTGCCGCCGAGGATCCGGGCCCGCGAGCGCGGGTCGTTGCCGAGCCGCCGCAGCGCCAGCGCCGCGATCCCGTAGAGGACGAGCTGCGTCGCGAACAGCACCCAGTAGAAGTTGGTCTGGACGGCGCGGATGGCCTGCGCGGCGACGTCCTCGTCCTCCAGGTCCTCGACGCGCGTCGCCGTGGAGTCGCCGGAGTGCTGGGACCGCCACGCGGACCCGACGGCCTGCTGCGGCTCCTTGAGCCCGAGCTGCTGGAGCACCGTGGACGTCAGGTCGGTGAGCGTGACCAGGCCGTCCTGCCGGGTCGCGCTGGAGGTGAGGAGGCCGGGCCCGTAGCCGCCGCCCTTGGCCACGGCGACCCGCAGGTGCGGGTTGACGCCGGTGTCGGACAGGCCCGCCACCAGGATCGTCGTCCCCGCCGGGACCTGGCTCACCACCTGCGCGACGCGCCGGTCGGCGGCGGACGCGGCGGCGGCGCGCTTCCGGTCGGGCACGGGGACCTGGTCGCCGTGCGGGTCGACGCCCGCGTTGAGGTAGGCGCGGAACACCTCGTCCACGTCGACGGCGGCGAGCGGGCAGCGCGCCCAGTCGGCGGAGGTCGCCTTGTCGGTGGACGGGACGTAGCGGTCGACGCGGCCGCCGCCGTCGCCCGCGGCGAACACCGCGCCGGGGCCGACGGCGAGGGTGCAGCCGCCCGCCGCGTGGACGGCGTCGCCGAGCAGGCCGATCTGCGCGTGGTAGCCGGTGCCCGCGTTGTCGCTCTTGATCGCCGGCCAGCCGGGCGCGACCGCGCCGCCGGCGGGCGGCGTGCCCGCGGGGGACGGCTGTCCCGGCAGGATCGGGTTCGGGGGGAGCGCGCAGTCGCCGTGCGCGAGCCGGGACCGCTGGCCCGCCGACAGCGTCAGCCAGCCGTCGGTGGGGCAGGTGCTGGTCCGCGTCGTGCGGACGCTGAGCCCGCCCGCCGAGCCGTCGCGGGTCAGCCCCCACAGCGCCGGGGTCGTCTCCGCGCTGACGTCGCTCCACATCAGGCCCGGAATCCCGATGATCACGACGCGTCCGCTGATCGCGGCGGCCCGCGCGGCGGAGGCCGGGGCGGGGGCCGAGGCGGAGGCGGAGGCGGCGGCCGGCGCCGTCGCGGCGCTCGCCGCCGACGGGGCGAGCACGGCGGTCAAGAGGGCCACGGCGGCGACGAGAATCCCGATGTTCGCCCCCCGCTGCGTCATGGCGCTCAGGTTACAAGAGCTTCACCATGGCGCGCCGGGCCTCCGCGCAGGGCAGGAGCGCTCCGGGACGCCGCGCGCGGCGCGCTTCCCGGGTGCATATCCTTCGGGCTGGGCCACCGATCGGGCCCCGGCCCGGTGGGCCCGATTACGCCAGGATGTGGGGATGCGAGCAGTCAGCGGGACGCGCGAGGCGACCGCCCCGGCCCGCAGCGCCCCGGGCCCGCGGGGGCCCCGGGACGCCCAGATGGGGCAGGGCGGCGTC
>NZ_JBEPCJ010000190.1:0-6087 GCF_040299565.1 Spirillospora sp. NPDC000708 | reverse complement strand
GCGGGCGGCCTTGTCAGCGGCGTCGCGGTCGATGGCGCCGCCGAGATGCGCCGGGTCGTTGGCGATGAGCCCCATGGGGCGGCCTTCGATCCGCACCAGCGCGGTTATGATCCCGACGCCGAACGCCCGCCGCAGCTCCAGCACCGACCCGGTGTCGGCCAGGTGCCCGATGACCCGGCGGACGTCGTAGGCGCGCAGCCGGTTCTCCGGGACGACGTGCCGCAGGATCCGCTGGTCGTCGCACGTCCACTCGTCCACCGGGCCCTGGAAGTAGGACAGGTAGCGGCGGGCCGTGCCGACGGCCTCCGCCTCGTCCTCGACGGCGATGTCGACGACGCCGTTGGGCTCCTGGTCGGCGATCGGGCCGATCTCCTCGGGGGCGAACACGCCGAGGCCGCCGCCCTCGATCATCGCGGGCCCGCCCATGCCGATGTTGGCGTCGCGGGTGGCGATGATGACGTCGCAGCAGCCGAGGAGGGCCGCGTTCCCGGCGAAGCAGCGCCCGGACGCGATCCCGACCGACGGGACGGCGCCGCTGAGCCGGCCCATGGCGTGGAAGGTCGTCACGTCGAGGCCGGACACCATCGAGGTGTCGGTGTCGCCGGGGCGCCCGCCGCCGCCTTCGGCGAACAGCACGACCGGGAGGCGGCGGCGCCGCGCGAGGTCGAGCATCCGGTCGGTCTTGCGGTGGTTGTGGTGGCCCTGCGTCCCGGCCAGCACCATGTAGTCGTAGGACATCACCACGGCCTGGCCGCCGTTGACGTCGCCGAGGCCGCAGACCATGCCGTCGGCCGGCGTGCGCTCGATGAGGTCGTCCAGGGACCGGCGCTGCCGCTGCGCCGCGATGGCGAGCGCGCCGTACTCCACGAACGTGCCGGGGTCGCAGAGGTCCTCGATGTTCTCCCGCGCGGTGCGGTGGCCGCGCGCGTGCCGCTTGGCGACCGCGTCGGGACGGGCCGCGTCCAGCCCGATCTCGTGCCGCCGGATCGCCTCGGCGAGGTCGGCGCGGATCGCGTCGAGGTCGGCCTCGGCCTCGTCGTCGGCGTGGTCGCCGTCGGCCTCGGCGGGTTCGAGGAACAGCAGCGGCGCGCCCTCGGCGACGGTGGTGCCGGGCGCCGCGGCGAGGGCGCGGACGACGCCCGCCTCCCCCGCCCGGACGACGTGCTCCATCTTCATCGCCTCGAGGATCAGGACCGGCGCGCCCGCGCGGACGAGGTCCCCTTCGGCGGCCTCCACGCTCACCACCGTGCCCTGCATGGGCGCGGTCACCGCGACCGTGCCGGGCGGCGCGTCGGGCACCGCCGCGACGGGCGCGGCGGCCTCCTCCGTCGCGGGAACGTAGAACCGGCGGTGCTCGCTGCGCAGCAGTTCCGGAAGGTGGTCGGCGAGGAACGAGGTGGTCACGCCGCCCGCGGTGAACTCGGGATGCCGCAGGACGCCCTGCAGCAGCGGGATGCTCGTCGCGACGCCCGCGATCTCGAACTCGCCGAGCGCGCCGTGGGCGCGTGCGGCGGCGGACGGCAGGTCCTCCGCGCGGGCGACGACCTTCGCCAGCAGCGGGTCGTAGCGGGGACTGGTGCGGTAGCCGGGGTGCCCGTAGGTGTCGACGCGGACGCCGGGGCCGGTCGGCGGCGTGAACGCGGTGAGGGTCCCGGCGTTCGGGTGCGGCGCGCCGTCCGGGCCGATCGTCTCGGTGTTGACGCGCACCTGGACGGCGCAGCCGTGCACGGGCGGCGGCGCGGCGAGGCCGACGCCGGCGAGGTCCTCGCCGAGCGCGAGCCGGATCTGCGCCTTTACCAGGTCGATGCCGGTGACCTCCTCGGTGACGGTGTGCTCGACCTGCAGCCGCGGGTTGGCCTCCAGGAACCAGAACTCCTCGCTGGACACGAGGAACTCGAACGTGCCGAGGCTGTCGTAGCGGACGCGCGCGGCCATGCGGACGGCGGCGTCCAGCAGCGCGTCGCGCAGGTGCGGCGGGAGCGCGGGCGCGGGGGCGATCTCCACCAGCTTCTGGTTGCGCCGCTGGACGCTGCAGTCGCGTTCCCACAGGTGGGTGACGGCGCCGGAGCCGTCGCCCGCGATCTGCACCTCGATGTGGCGGGTGCGGGGCACGTGCTTCTCGGCGTACAGGTCGCCGTTCCCGAAAGAGGCGAGCGCCTCGGAACGGCACCGCTCGTACGCCTCCGCCATATCGCCGGGCTCGGCGACGACGCGCATTCCGCGCCCGCCGCCGCCCGCGAGCGCCTTGAGCATCACCGGCCCGTGCTCGCGCGCGAACGCCTCGGCCCCGGCGGGCGTCACCGGTCCCAGCGTGCCGGGCGTCACCGGCACGCCCGCCTCGCGGGCGAGCTCGCGGGACCGGGTCTTGTCGCCGAACAGCTCCAGCAGCTCCGGGCGCGGGCCGACGAACGTCAGGCCGGCGGCGGCGCACCGCGCGGCAAACGCGGCGTTCTCGCTGAGGAACCCGTAGCCGGGGTGGACGGCGGTGACCCCGGCGTCCTTCGCGGCGGCGATCAGCGCGTCCGCGTCGAGGTAGCCGGGGACGCCCTCGCCGGGCAGCGCCCGGACCTCGTCGGCCCGGCGGGTGTGCGGGGACGCGGCGTCGTCGCGGGTGTGCACGGCGGCCGTCCGCAGCCCCAGCTCCGCCGCCGCCCGGACGATCCGCAGCGCGATCTCGCCCCGGTTGGCCACAAGGATCCCGCCCACCGGCCCCTCCTCACCCCGGCGCCCGCCCGTCGCGGGTCTGGTGGAGCCTCACTGTAGGCGGGGCGGGCGGCGGGCCCGGACCGGGACCCCCATGCGGCGAAGGGCCCCGGCCCGGACGGTCAGCGGCCGGTCGCGACCGTCCCGGCGGACAGGCCGCGGTGCGCGCGGATGATGTCGGCGTAGCGGTGCCCGCTGTCCTTGACGGTCCGCTTCTGCGTCCCGAAGTCGACGTGGACGAGCCCGAACCGCTGCGCGTACCCGTACGCCCATTCGAAGTTGTCGAGCAGCGACCAGGCGAAGTAGCCGTCCAGCGGGACGCCCTTGCGGATCGCGGACGCGCAGGCCGCCAGGTGCGCCTCCAGGTAGGCGGTCCGCTCGGGATCGTGGACGGCGCCGTCGCCGGTCACCGTGTCGGTGTACGCCGACCCGTTCTCGGTGACCATGAGGCTGCGCGGCGCGTACTCCTCGGTGACGCGGACGAGGATCCTCTCCAGCCGGTCCGGGTGGATCTCCCAGTCCATGCCGGTGCGCGGCGTCCCGGACGGGGTGATCTGCCGGGCGTGCGGCGGCGGGCCGTCCGGGTCGGCGACGTTGACCGAGCGCCGGTAGTAGTTGACGCCCAGCCAGTCCAGCGGCGCCGCGATCGCCTCCAGGTCACCGCTCCGCACCGGCGGCTCGACCCCGTACACCTCGATCATGTCGGCGGGCAGGCCGCGCCCGTGGATCGGGTCGAGCCACCAGCGGTTGTGGTGGCCGTCCTCGCGCCGCGCCGCCGCCAGGTCCTCGTCCCGGTCGCCGCCGGGCTCGCAGTCGGTGAGCAGGTTGACGATCCCGACGCGGGCGTCCGGCACCGCGGCGCGGATCGCCTGCACGCCGAGGCCGTGCGCCAGCAGCAGGTGGTACGAGGCGGGCACCGCCCGGCGCACGTCGGCGACGCCGGGCGCCATCACGCCCTTGAGGTGCCCGAGCCACGCCGCGCAGACCGGCTCGTTCAGCGTCGCCCACGACGCCACCCGGTCGCCGAGCGCCCCGGCGACCACCGAGGCGTACTCGGCGAAGCGCTCGGCGGTGTCGCGAGCCGGCCAGCCGCCGCGGTCCTGCAGCGCCTGCGGGAGGTCCCAGTGGTAGAGCGTCGGGTGCGGTTCGATGCCCGCCTCCAGCAGCGCGTCCACGAGCCGGTCGTAGAAGGCGAGCCCGGCCGGGTTCACCGGTCCGGCGCCGTCCGGCAGGACGCGCGGCCAGGCGATGGAGAACCGGTAGGCGCCGAGCCCGAGGGACGCCATCAGCGCGACGTCCTCGCGCCAGCGGTGGTAGTGGTCGCAGGCTTCGTCGCCGGTGTCGCCGCCGGCGACCGCGCCCGGGACGCGGCAGAACACGTCCCAGATGGACGGGGCGCGGCCGTCCTCGCGGGCGGCGCCCTCGACCTGGTAGGCCGAGGTCGCCGCGCCCCACGCGAAGTCGGGTCCGAACGCGGTCAGGTCGTCGATGGGCACAGGTCTCCCTCTGGGGTGGGGCGCGAGGCCGGGGCGGCGGGCAAGCGGGCGGTCACTTGACGGCGCCGGCGGTCAGTCCGGTCACCAGGAACCGCTGCAGCAGCAGGAACCCGGCGACGACGGGGACGCTCACCACGAGGGAGGCGGCCATCACCTGGTTCCAGTAGACCTCGTGCTGCGTCGAGTAGCCCTGCAGGCCGATCGACAGCGTCCGGGTCCGGTCGTTGGTCATCACCGAGGCGAACAGCACCTCGCCCCAGGCGGTCATGAACGCGTAGACGGTCACCGCGACGATCCCGGGCAGCGAGGCGGGCACGATCACTCGAAGCAGCGCGCCGACCGGTCCGCAGCCGTCCACCCGCGCCGCCTCGTCCAGCTCGCGCGGGATCGACTCGAAGTACCCGGCGAGCATCCAGATCGAGAACGGCAGCGAGAACGTCAGGTAGGTGAGGATGAGCGCGCCGCGGCTGCCGTACAGCGCGATCCCGGTCGCGTTGCCCACGTTCACGAAGATCAGGAACAGCGGGAGCAGGAACAGGATCCCGGGGAACATCTGCGTGGACAGCACCGTGACGGTGAACACCCGGCGGCCGGCGAACCGGTACCGGCTCACCGCGTACGCGGCGCCGACCGCGATGACGACCGACGCCGCCGTGGCGCCGACCGCGACGATGACGCTGTTGGCGAAGTAGCGGGCCAGCGGCACCGTCGACCACATGTCGACATAGGGGCGGAGCGTCGGTTCCGAGGGCAGCCAGTGGAACGCGCCCTGGACGTCCTTCAGCGGCTTCAGCGACGAGCTGATCATCGCGTAGACCGGGACGAGGGTGAACACGGCCAGCAGCGTCAGCACGATCCGGCGCGTCCAGAGGAAGGACGCGGGCGGGTCGGTGGGCGCGCGGCGGCTCCTCGCGGGGACGCGGGCGGGGGCGGCGGTCTCAGGCACGGGCGGTCCTCCGTCGCGACGTGGCGATCAGGTAGACCGCCGTGACCAGCAGCAGGAAGAGCAGGAGCAGCACCGACATCGCCGAGCCCGTGCCGAAGTTCCAGGTGATGAACGAGGTCTGGTAGATGTGCAGCGAGATCAGGTCCCCGCCGTCCGGCGCCGCCTTGCCGAACAGCACGAACGGCGTGTTGAAGTCGTTGAACGTCCACAGGAACAGCACCAGGACGAGCACCTGGTTGACGGGCCGGAGCGCGGGCAGCGTGATGTGCCGGATCTGCCGCCAGACGCCCGCGCCGTCGAGCGCGGACGCCTCGTACAGGTCGCGCGGCACGTTCTGCAGCCCGGCCATCAGCACCAGGAACGCGAACGGCCAGGACCGCCACACGATGACGGTGAGCAGCGCCCAGAAGCTGTTCCCGCCGATCAGCCAGAACGGCCGGTCGCCGCCGGTGAGGTGCAGCTGGTCGACCAGCACGTGGTCGACCATCCCGGTGTCGCGCTGGAACAGGAATCCCCAGGTCATGACGGCCGCGTAGACGGGCAGCGCGTACGGGACGAGGAAGGCCGCGCGCAGCAGGCCGCGCCCCCGGAACCGTTCCTGCATGAGGATCGCGGCGGCCGTCCCGAGCAGCCAGGACAGCCCGACGGCGAGGACGGTGACGGCGACGGTGACCAGGAACGAGCCCAGCAGGTCCCGGCCGATGGCGGCGTCGAAGTCGACGGCGATCCGGTAGTTGCCGAGGCCCTTGCCGGGCGCCTTCGCCCAGTCGCGGATGTAGAACAGCGTGAGGTCGCGGAAGCTCATCCACACGCCGACCGCGATCGGCACGACGTGGACGATCAGCTCGGCGGCCACGGCGGGCGCGAGCAGCAGGTAGGGCAGCAGGCGGGGCGGGACCCGGAACCGGCCGCGCGGCCGGCGGCCGCGGTGTCCCGGTCGGT
>NZ_JBEPCJ010000189.1:0-6107 GCF_040299565.1 Spirillospora sp. NPDC000708 | reverse complement strand
GCGGGGGCCGCCCCGCGCGGGGGCGCCCGGGGGGGGGCGCCGCGGGCCGTGGGCCCGGGGGGGCGGGGGCCCCCCCCGCGGGCCGGGACGGTGCCGGTGCCGGTGCGGACCGGATCAGGTGCTGCTGCTGAGCTCCAGGTCCTTCACCTTCGGGTCGCCCTCGTCGGCCAGGTAGTCGGCCTCGCGGGTGGCGTCCTCGCCGTCCTTGAGCCTGGCCGCCCGGAAGACCAGGGTCGCCGCCACGGCGACGACCAGGTTCACGGCCAGCGCGAGCATGCCCACGTAGACGGTCTTCTCGGTGTCGAGGCCGAGGTCGCTCAGCTTGAACGCCGAGCCGCCGAAGTGCTCCTTGTGCTTGGCGGGGTTCGGGATGTCGTACAGCATCCACAGCCCGGCGATCATGCCCGCGGCCCAGCCGGCGATCAGCGCGGCGCGGTGGAACCAGCGGGTGACCAGGCCCAGCGCCACCGACGGCAGCGTCTGCAGGATGATGACGCCGCCGATCAGCTGCAGGTCGATCGAGAACTGCGGGTCCAGCACCAGGATGCACAGCACGGCGCCGACCTTGACGACCAGCGACACCAGCTTGCTGACCAGCGCTTCCTGCTTCTCGGTCGCGCCCTTGTGCAGGTACTCCTTGTAGATGTTGCGGGTGAACAGGTTCGCCGCCGCGATCGACATGATCGCCGCCGGGACGAGCGCGCCGATGCCGACGGCGGCGTAGGCGACGCCCGCGAACCAGTCCGGGAACATGTGGTCGAAGAGCAGCGGGACGACCGTGTTGGTGTCCGGGCTGCCGTCGGTGACGACCGGCTTGACGCCCGCGGCGATCGCCATGAAGCCGAGCAGCGCGATCAGCCCCAGCACGAAGCTGTAGGCCGGCAGCGCCGCCATGTTCCGCTTGATCACGTTGCGGTTCTTGCTGGCCAGCACGCCGGTGACGCTGTGCGGGTAGAGGAACAGCGCCAGCGCCGAGCCGAGCGCGAGCATGGCGTAGTTCAGCTGGTTGCCGCCGTTGAGCAGGATGCCGTCGCTCGGCACCGGGGTCTTGGCGAACTTGGCCTGGGCCGCGTCGAAGACGTGCCCCCAGCCGCCCAGCTTGGACGGGATGTAGAGCACCGCGACGATGATCACCAGGTAGATCAGCAGGTCCTTGACGAAGGCGATCAGCGCCGGGGCGCGCAGCCCGGACTGGTAGGTGTAGGCCGCCAGCACGAGGAACGCGATGATCAGCGGCCAGTGCCCGTTCACGCCCATCGTCTTCAGCACGGCCTGGATGCCGACGAGCTGCAGCGCGATGTACGGCATCGTGGCGACGATGCCGGTGATCGCGATGACCAGCGCCAGCGTCGGGGAGCCGAACCGGGCCCGGACGAAGTCCGCGGGCGTGACGAACCCGTGCACGTGCGACACCGACCAGAGCCGGATCAGCACGAGGAACACCAGCGGGTAGACGACGATCGTGTAGGGGACGGCGTAGAAGCCCGCGGCGCCCGCCCCGAACACCAGGGCCGGGACGGCGACGAACGTGTAGGCGGTGTAGAGGTCGCCGCCGATCAGGAACCAGGTGATCCAGCTGCCGAAGCTGCGGCCGCCGAGGCCCCATTCGTCGAGCGAGTGCATGCTGTCGGGCCTGCGCCACCGGGCGGCGACGAAGCCCAGCCCGCTGACCAGCAGGAACAGCACCACGAAGACGACCATCTCGGTCGTGTGCCCGTGCGCCATGGCTCAGTCCCTCTTCCGCGTCATGAGGTACACGATCACGGTGCAGGCGACGCCCAGCGGAATGAAGGCGAGCTGCATCCAGTAGAAGGCCGGGAAGCCGGCGAGGCGCGGTCCGTCGCTGTTGAACAGGAAGGTCAGCAGCGGGACGACGACGGGAACCAGCAGGAGCCAGTTCCACGGGCTGCGGTCGGAGCGACGGGCCGGCTCCGGCGGGTCTTGCGAGGCCAAAGGGATCCTCCTCGTGCGTGCGGCACGCGGTCCGCCCGGATCGCGAGACGGACCCTGCCAGGGGTGGAGCCGGGAAAGGCTATCCGCCTGCGATAACGGCTCGATATCGACCGCGGCACGACTTGACTGGATCGTTCCAACCCGTGGACGCCCAGCTCAGCCCACCGGACGGGACCGGCCCCGGCGGCGCGGGGCGCGTCCGGCCCGCGGGGTCGCCGCCCCCGGGCGGACACTGGTAGCCTCGCCGTATGCGAACCGCGTCCCGCCGGTGGTGGTGGCGCCGCTGAGGCGGCGCCGGTTCGTGCATGTCCTAGACCAGGCGACCGCCCTCATCGGCGGTCGTTTCCCGGTGTCCGCCGGTGCAGGGCCCGAAACGAGGGGCCACCGCGGTGGAGACCGTCTCACAGCACGCCGACTCACAGCACGCCGACATCGGTCGGGCGGGGATCGGCGAGTTCGTCACCGCCGGGGGCGTACGGGTGACCCGTACCGCCGTCCCGGTCGACTCCGAGCGCAAGTCCGACGTGCTGAACGCCCTCGTCGCCGCCGTGGGGGAGCGGCGCGGCGGCGTGCTCAGCTCGGGCATGGAGTATCCCGGCCGCTACAGCCGCTGGCACATGGCCTACGTCGACCCGTGCCTGGAGATCGTCGCGCGGGGCCGGAACGTGTCCGTCCGCGCGCTGAACGGCCGGGGGCGCGTGGTCCTTCCGGCGGTGGCGGGGGCGCTGCGCCCCGTCGGCGAGGTCCGCGCGGACGGGCCGGCGGAGTTCGAGGTCTTCGTCCCGCCGACGGAGGAGTTCTTCGCCGAGGAGGACCGCAGCCGCCAGCCGACCGTCTTCACGGCGCTGCGCGCGGTGATCGACCTGTTCCGCTGCGACGACCCGCACCTCGGCCTGTACGGGGCGTTCGGGTACGACCTGTCGCTGCAGTTCGAGCCGTTGCGGACGCGCCTGGAGCGGCCCGCCGACCAGCGCGACCTCGTCCTCCACCTCGCCGACGAGATGGTCGTGGTGGACCGCAAGCGCGAGACCTCGCACCGCATGTCCTACGAGTTCGAGGTGGGCGGCGCGAGCACGGCCGGGATCCCGCGCGCCACCGAGCCGACGCCCGTCCCGTCGCGGGGTGAGTTGCCGCCGCAGCCCGTGCCCGGCGTGTACGCCCGGATGGTGCGGGACGCCAAGGAGAAGTTCGTGCGCGGCGACCTGTTCGAGGTGACGCCGGGCCACGCCATGTACGGGCGCTGCGACGCGCCCGCCGTCTTCTTCGAGCGGCTCCGCGAGACGAACCCCGCGCCGTACGAGTTCATGTTCAACCTCGGCGACGGGGAGTACCTGGTCGGCGCGTCGCCGGAGATGTTCGTCCGGGTCACCGGCGACCGGGTGGAGACCTGCCCGATCGCCGGGACGATCAGGCGCGGCGGCGACGCGCTGGAGGACGCCGACCAGATCCGCGCGATCCTGTCGTCGGCCAAGGACGAGTCCGAGCTGACGATGTGCACCGACGTCGACCGCAACGACAAGTCGCGGGTCTGCGTGCCGGGCAGCGTGCGGGTGCTCGGCCGCCGGCAGATCGAGCTGTACTCGCGGCTGATCCACACCGTCGACCACATCGAGGGCCGGCTGCGCCCCGGCTTCGACGCGCTCGACGCGTTCCTGACCCACATGTGGGCGGTGACGGTGACGGGCGCGCCGAAGGCGTGGGCGATGCAGTTCATCGAGGACCACGAGGACTCGCCGCGCCGCTGGTACGGCGGCGCGGTCGGCTGCGTCGGGTTCGACGGGTCGATGAACACCGGGCTGACGCTGCGCACCGCGCAGATCCGCGACGGGATCGCGACGGTGCGGGCCGGCGCGACGCTGCTGTACGACTCGGACCCGGACGAGGAGGAGCGCGAGACGCACCTGAAGGCCAGCGCGCTGCTCGGCGCGCTGGAGGCGTCGCGGCGGCCGTCCGCCGCGGCGGCGGCCGAGGAGCCGGCGCCGCTGCCGGACCTGCCCGGCGAGGGGCTGAAGGTGCTGCTCGTCGACCACGAGGACTCGTTCGTCAACACCCTCGCCGACTACTTCCGGCAGCAGGGCGCCGAGGTGGTCACGCTGCGGCACGGGTTCCCCGTGCGGATGCTGGACGACCACGCGCCGGACCTGGTGGTGCTGTCGCCCGGCCCGGGCCGTCCGGAGGACTTCGCGACCCGGGGGCTGCTGGACGCCCTCGACAAGCGGGACCTGCCGGTCTTCGGGGTGTGCCTCGGCCTGCAGGCGATGGTCGAGCACGCGGGCGGGGAGCTGACCCTGCTGCCCGAGCCGTCGCACGGCAAGCCCGGCCAGGTGAAGGTGGTCGGGGGCGCGCTGTTCGAGGGCCTCGCCGACGAGTTCACCGCGGCCCGCTACCACTCGCTGCACGCCACCCCGGACCGGGTGAAGGGCTTCGAGGTGACGGCGCTGACCGGGGACGTCGTGATGGCGATCGAGGACGCGGGCCGGCGGCGGTGGGCGGTGCAGTTCCATCCGGAGTCGATCCTCACCGCGGCGGGCGGCGCGGGGCACCGGATCGTGGCGAACGTGCTGCGCCTCTGCCGCGCCCGGTGACGCCCGTCGCCCCCGCTCGTCCGGGACGGCCTTGGCCGCAGGGGCCGCGGGCTCGTTCGGGGCCAAATGTCAACCCGCCGGACGCAGGAGCCGGTCCTCGTCCTGAAGCATCATCGCGGACGTCCGGAAATGGTCCCGTGGTTCCTGGACCGGTCCGGGCGGGCGCGGAAGACTCGGTTTCCGGCCACGGCGCCGTGTCGCGCGGCGCGTGATCGCCGTTATCCCGGCGGAGGGGGGAGCGATCCCCCCTCCGCCCGAAACCAAGATTCGGGTTGACCGAATCGAGGTGGTGGTTTTGTCGGTTTCATACCGGGGATCCCGCTCGCCATGATGACAATCCTGTGGCTCATCGCCGTGATCCTGGTGATCTCCGGCATCTACGTGATCCTCGCCCGGCGCGAGCTGATCTGGGGCATCGTCCTCATCGTCGTCGGGCTGCTCGTCGGCCCCGGCGGCGTGAGCATCTTCACCTGAGTGCGGTGAACCCCGGCCGGGGACGTGGCGGAACACTGACGCGGGCTGTCAGGTTTCCGCGCCAGCATCGTCCCCATGAGCCGAGAACTGAAAGGCACGATCGCATTGGTCGCGGGCGGCACCCGCGGCGCCGGCCGCGGCATCGCCGCCGAGCTGGGCGCCGCGGGGGCCACCGTGTACGTCACGGGGCGCACCACCCGGTCGCAACGGTCCGAGATGGGCCGCCCCGAGACCATCGAGGAGACCGCCGAGCTGGTGACCGCGGCGGGCGGCGAGGGCATCGCCGTCCAGGTCGACCATCTCGACCCCGCGCAGGTCACCGCGCTCGTCCGGCGCATCGACGAGGAGCACGGGCGGCTGGACGTCCTGGTCAACGACGTCTGGGGCTCCGACCACCTGTTCCGGTTCGGTGAGCCGCTGTGGGAGCAGTCGCTGGAGGACGGGCTCCGGCTGCTCCGGCTGGCCATCGACACCCACGCCGTCACCAGCCACCGGGCGCTGCCGCTGCTGATCCGCGAGCCCGGCGGGCTCGTCGTCGAGATGACCGACGGGACCGCCGAGTACAACGCCCGCTACCGCGAGGACGTCGGGTTCTTCTACGACCTCGCGAAGAGCGCCGTCATCCGGATGGCGCTCGCCCAGTCCGTGGAGATCGCGCCGCACGGCGGCACCGCCGTCGCGCTCACGCCGGGCTGGCTGCGGTCGGAGGCGATGCTGGAGCACTTCGGCGTCACCGAGGAGACCTGGCGGGACGGCATCGCCGCGAACCCCGGCTTCGCCATCTCCGAGTCGCCCGCCTTCGTCGGGCGGGCCGTCGCCGCGCTCGCCGCCGACCCGGACCGGGCCCGCTGGAACGGCGCGTCGCTGTCCAGCGGCGGCCTCGCGCGGGTCTACGGCTTCACCGACGCCGACGGCAGCCGCCCCGACTGCTGGCGCTACCTCACCGACGGGCGGCCCGCCGACCTCACCGGCTACCGCTAGTCCCGGCCCTCCGGCGCCGATCCGCGGAGGGCCTCGCCCCGGGCGGCGGCCGGGGGGGCGCGGGGAACTACACCGCGTACACGCCCGGCGGGTTGACGGCCCGCCCCGGGGGCG
>NZ_JBEPCJ010000188.1:0-6210 GCF_040299565.1 Spirillospora sp. NPDC000708 | reverse complement strand
CCGGCCCCTCGGGCGGCGCCCCCCCGGCCGTCGCGGCCCCCCACCGCCCCCCCCCCCCCCCGGCCGGGGGGAGGCCCGGGCGCCGGCGGGGGCGGCCCCCCCGGCGACGGCGTGCCGTCAGTACGTCCGGCGGATGTGGAAGCCCCAGCCGCCCTGCGGGAGCGTCTCCTCCCGGACGAAGTCCTGCGACTTCATCCGGCACCAGGCGGGGACGTCGGTGCGCGCGGCGGCGTCGTCGGCGAGCACCGCGATCACCTCGCCGACCGGGACCTCGCGGATCCGGTCCGCCAGCATGATGATCGGGATCGGGCACTTGCGGCCGAGCGCGTCGATGACCAGCGCCGGGGGAGGCCAGGCGGGTTCGGCGGGGGGCGGTGCCGCCGTCCCGTTGGAGACTCCGCTCCTGGCGCGGCCTCGGAACCTCATGGGCGCGACCGCCTCCCTTTCCTGATGCTTCGTGCTCGATGTGGTGCTCCGCCGCCGGTGCCGGTCACGGGTCCAGCGCGTTCAGCGCCGTCCGGCGCAGCCGGGCCACGGTGCCGGGGAGAACGGTGAGGAACCGGTCGACGTCGGCGGAAGCGACGCCACGCGGCAGCGATACCCGCACGTTCCCATGGGTAATCACTCCCATCGCCTCGAGCACATGACTCGGACGCAGCGTATCCGCCGTGCACGAGCTGCCGGACGAAACGGCGAAACCCGCGCGGTCGAGTTCGGTCAGCAGCGCCTCGCCCTCCACGTACAGGCAGGAGAACGTGACGATGTGCGGCAGCCGGCGGACCGGGTCGCCGACGACCTCGACGTCCGGCACGGCCGCCGGGACCTCCGCGCGGATCCGGTCGACGAGCGCGGCGAGGCGCGGGCCCTCCGCCTCGGCGTCCGCCCGGAATGCCTCCAGCGCGGCGGCGGCCGCCACCGCCGCCGGGACGTTCTCGAACCCCGGGACGCGGCGCGCCCCGCGCTCGTCGGCGGGCAGCGGCGAGCGCCACCGGGTGCCCTTGCGGATCGCGAGGACCCCGACGCCCGCCGGCCCGCCCCACTTGTGGGCGCTGCCGGCCAGGAACGACCAGCCGCCGGGCACGTCCACCCGGCCGAGCGACTGCGCGGCGTCCACCAGCAGCGGCACGCCCGCCGCGCGGCACGCCTCGGCCGCCTCCGCGACGGGCTGGAGCGTCCCGACCTCGTGGTTGGCCGACTGCAGGCACGCCAGCGCGGTGTCCGGGCGCAGCGCCGCGGCGAACTCGGCCGGGTCGACGCGCCCGCCCCGGTCGACGCCGATGACCGTGACCTCGCCGCCGTCCGCCTCGTGCAGCTCGGCGGCGTGCAGCACGCTGGAGTGCTCGACCGCGCTCACCACCAGGTGGCGCCCGGCCCGCCGGCGCGCCTGGAGCCCCCCGAGGACCGCCAGGTGCACCGCCTGGGTGCCGGACGACGTGAACGACACCTCGTCCGGCCGTGCGCCCAGGACGCCCGCGACGCGCGCGCGGGCCCGGTCCAGCAGCATGCGGGTGCTCCGGGCCCGCCCGTACAGCCTGGCGGGATCGGCCCAGCCCGCGTCCAGCGCCTCCAGCAGCGCAGCTCGCGCCGCGGGATGCGGCGGCTCGGTCGAGGCCGCGTCGAAGTACCCGTCCGGCGCACTGGAGTCAGCCACGCCAGAACACTAACCGGGCACCCGATCGGGGGTTCGCGCGACCCTAGCGCTAGTGTGTCCACCACACGTGTAACAACTGATCTCACCGCCCGGGTCGACCGGGCTTTCATCCGTGGGGAAGGCATTCCGTGAGTCCGACCCGCTCTGGGGAGCGGCGTACGCCTGTGCGCAGTCGCCGCGCAATCAAAAGCGCCGGCGCGCTAGGGCTGCTGGCGCTGTCCGCAACCGCGTGCAGCGGCCAGGCATCCCGGCTGGGCATGCCCGAGCCGATCGGCCCGCAGGCCGAGCGCATGCTGAAGCTCTGGCAGGGTTCCTGGATCGCGGCGTTCGCCGTCGGGGCCGTCGTCTGGGGCCTGATCATCTGGGCGGTGCTGTTCCACCGCAAGCGCTCCGACGACCTGCCGCCGCAGGTCCGCTACAACATGCCGATCGAGATCCTCTACACGGCGGTCCCGTTCGTCATCATCGCGGTCCTGTTCTACTTCACGGCACGCGACGAGAACTACGTCGAGAAGACCACCAAGAACCCTCCGGTGGTCGTCGACGTCACCGCGTTCCAGTGGAGCTGGCAGTTCGACTACAAGGAGAAGGACGCCGCCGGCAAGGAGCAGACCGTCGCCACGGTCGTGGGCCAGCCGGTCAACCCCAACTCCACCTCCGGCGCCAAGCCCGTGATGATCATTCCGGCCGGTGAGCACGTGCGGGTGCGACTGCACTCCAACGATGTCATCCACTCGTTCTGGGTCCCGGCGCTCCTTTACAAGAAGGACGTCATGCCGGGCTACGACAACGAGTTCGAGTTCGAGGCGACCAAGCTGGGCACGTACGAGGGCCGCTGCGCCGAGCTCTGCGGCGTCGACCACAGCCGGATGCTGTTCCAGCTGAAGGTGGTCCAGCCCGCCCAGTACCAGAAGTTCATCGCCGATTCGAAGGCCGCCCTGGCCGCGGGGGGTGCCAAGTGACCACGATCAGTCACGCACCGAGCGCGCCGGTCACCACGGCGCGGACGAGCAAGGGGCGCATCGTCGCCAACTGGCTGTCGTCCACCGACCACAAGGTGATCGGCTACCTCTACCTGATCACCTCTTTCATGATGTTCCTGTTCGGCGGCATCCTGGCGCTCGTCATCCGCGCCGAGCTGTTCAAGCCGGGCCTGCAGGTGGTCAGCAACGAGCAGTACAACCAGATGTTCACCATGCACGGCACGATCATGCTGCTGATGTTCGCGACGCCGCTGTTCGCGGGCTTCACCAACGTGATCATGCCGCTGCAGATCGGCGCGCCGGACGTGGCGTTCCCCCGGCTGAACATGCTGGCGTACTGGCTGTTCCTGTTCGGCAGCCTGATCGTCATCGCGGGCTTCCTCACCCCGGGCGGCGCGGCCAGCTTCGGCTGGTTCGCCTACGCCCCGCTCTCCGACGCGGTCCGCTCGCCGGGCATCGGCGGCGACATGTGGGTGATGGGCCTGGCCATGTCGGGCTTCGGCACGATCATGGGCGCGGTCAACTTCATCACCACGATCCTGTGCATGCGCGCGCCGGGCATGACCATGTTCCGGATGCCGATCTTCACCTGGAACGTCCTGCTGACCTCCATCCTGGTCCTGCTGGCGTTCCCGGTCCTCGCCGCCGCGCTGCTGGCCCTGGAGGCCGACCGCAAGCTCGGCGCGCACGTGTTCGACGCCTCGCACGGCGGCGCGCTGCTCTGGCAGCACCTCTTCTGGTTCTTCGGGCATCCGGAGGTCTACATCATCGCGTTGCCCTTCTTCGGCATCGTGACGGAGATCCTCCCGGTGTTCGCCCGCAAGCCCGTCTTCGGCTACATCGGCCTGGTCTTCGCGACCATCAGCATCGCGGGCCTGTCGGTCACCGTGTGGGCGCACCACATGTTCGTCACCGGCCAGGTGCTGCTGCCGTTCTTCTCCTTCATGACGTTCCTCATCGCCGTGCCCACGGGGGTGAAGTTCTTCAACTGGGTCGGGACGATCTGGCGAGGACAGCTGACGTTCGAGTCGCCGATGCTGTGGTCGCTGGGCTTCCTGGTGACGTTCCTGTTCGGCGGGCTGACCGGCGTCATCCTCGCGTCCCCGCCGATGGACTTCCAGCTGTCGGACTCCTACTTCGTGGTCGCGCACTTCCACTACGTCGTGTTCGGCACCGTGGTGTTCGCGATGTTCGCGGGCTTCTACTTCTGGTGGCCGAAGTGGACCGGCAAGATGCTGAACGACCGGCTCGGCAAGGTGCACTTCTGGCTGCTGTTCATCGGCTTCCACGGCACCTTCCTCATCCAGCACTGGCTGGGCGCCGAAGGCATGCCGCGCCGGTACGCCGACTACCCCAAGGAGTTCGAGGGCCTGAACCAGGTGTCGTCGATCTTCGCCTTCATCCTGGGCGCCTCGATGCTGCCGTTCTTCTACAACGTGTACATCACGTGGAAGAAGGGCAAGCGCGTCGAGGTGGACGACCCGTGGGGCTACGGCTCGTCGCTGGAGTGGGCCACCTCGTGCCCGCCGCCGCGGCACAACTTCAACTCGATCCCGAAGATCCGTTCCGAGCGGCCGGCGTTCGACCTGCACCACCCGCACGTGGGCGCGCAGGGCGAGCTGACCGGGGCGAAGGAGTAGCCGATGCGCGTCCAGGCGTTCATGTTCTACGGTTGCGCGGTCTTCTTCCTCGCCACCGACATCGTGTACTGGCTCTGGTCGGGTGACTGGACCGGCACCACGGCGCTCGCGCTCGCGATCGGCCTCGCCGGGCTGATCGGGTTCTACATCCACTTCACCGTCCGGCGCCTCGAGCGGGCCAACGCGGGCCCGCTGTACGAGGACGACCCGCAGGGGGAGATCGCCGACGCGGCGGGCGAGCTGGGCTTCTTCAGCCCGCACAGCTGGTGGCCGCTGTTCCTCGGCCTGTCGGCCGCGGCCGTCGCCCTCGGCGTCGTGTTCGGCTGGTGGCTGGTGATCCTCGGCGCATGCGCCGCGATCCTGACCTCGATCGGACTGGTCTTCGAGTACTACCGGGGTCATTTCGCCCACTGATCAGTAAAAGAACCCCAAGAGGGGCGGTATCCGCAATTTCGCGGGTACCGCCCCTTTCACATACTGGACGTCGTCCCAGCAAGTAGGGCTGGCCAGGCGAATCGCTCGTCCAGGTGGGAAACGACCGGGGGGTCCACGTGCGGGTGGGTGACTCAGGACCGAGGAACCGGGGAAGGCGCGCCGCCGCCGTCCTCGCGGGCGCGGGCATGGTGGCGGGCGTCGCGGCGTGCTCCGGACAGCAGGCGGTGACCGGACAGGGCGCGGTCTCGCTCGCCGTGTCGCCGGGCGGCGGTGCGGCGCTGCCGCCCGACAGCCCGATCGACGTGCGGGCGAAGACCGGCAGGATCGCGAACGTCACGGTGACGACGGCGAAGGGCGCGCCCGTCGAGGGCGACCTGAACGCCGACCGGACGCAGTGGCGGTCGCGCTGGGCCCTCGCGCCGGGCCAGTCCTACGCGGTGGACGCCACGGCCGTCGGCAAGGACGGCAGGACCCGCACGGTCCGCAGCGGCTTCACCGTCGCGAGCGTGCAGAAGAAGTACGGGGTCACCGTCGACGCGCCGTTCAACAAGGAGACCGTCGGGGTCGGCATCCCGATCATCATGCGCTTCGACAGCCCGGTGAAGGACAAGGCCGCGGTCGAGCGGGCGCTGGAGGTGCGCTCCGACAAGCCCGTCGAAGGCGCCTGGCACTGGCTCGGCAACCAGGAGGTCGTGTTCCGGACCAAGCAGTACTGGCCGGCGCACACCAAGGCGTCGTTCGTCGCCCACCTCAGCGGCGTGAACAACGGCAAGGGCATGTACGGCGGCAAGGACTACGCCGTGAACTTCACCGTCGGCGACTCCCACGTCTCGACGGCCGGCGAGGACACCCACCATATGGTCGTGAAGATCAACGGGAGGAAGGCCCGGACGATCCCGACCAGCATGGGACGCGGCGGCGAGGAGAAGTACACCACCACCAACGGCGTCCACCTCACGATGCAGAAGGACGACCCGGTCACGATGACGTCGGACTGGGAGGGATGCGGCCAGGGCTGCGCCGGCTACTACAGCCTCACCGTCTACAAGGCGGTGAAGATCTCCGACAGCGGCGAGTACGTCCACAGCGCCCCCTGGTCGGTCGGCGACCAGGGCCACGACAACGTCAGCCACGGCTGCATCAACGTCAGCCCGTCCGACGCCGCGTGGTTCTACAAACTCGCCCAGCGCGGCGACGTCGTCACGGTCACCGGCACCAGCCGCCAACTGGCCCCGGACAACGGCTGGGGCTTCTGGCAGATGGGCTGGAACGACTGGGTGAAGGGCAGCGCCCTGAAGCGGTCCGTCTCCACGGCCCCGCACGCGGACGCCGCGACCCTCTCCGCCCAGTCCGGCCAAGGCGCCGCCCAACAACCCCGTGCCAGCCACAACTGAATCTGCCCAGGGGGGCTGTGTTTTCCCAGGGGGGCGACCCCCTGGAACCCCCGTCACGGTTGAGGGGCTGTTTCGCGCTCCGCTAGAGCTCCGCGCGAAACAGCCCC
>NZ_JBEPCJ010000187.1:0-6398 GCF_040299565.1 Spirillospora sp. NPDC000708 | reverse complement strand
GGGCGCCCCCGCCCCCGGGGGGGGCGCTTCGGTACGCCCACACTGCCCGCACTGCCCGCACTGCCCGCACCCGCACTGCCCGCACCCGCCCCGCACGGGACCCGGTCGGCTCAGCCCTCGCCCGCCGAGAAGACCTCGTCGCGGGCCTGCTCCAGAGCGGCGTACAGGGCGCCGCGCAGCACCGGGTTGCCCTCCACCTCCGTCACCGCGACGGTCGGACGGGTCGGGCTGATCCGCCCGACGGCCCGTTCGATGCGGGTGGCGAGCGGCGCCCCGCCGGCCCGGCCGAGGCTGCCCGACAGCACCACCAGCCCCGGGTCCAGCACGATGTTGACCGAGGTCACGCCGTAGGAGAACCGGTTGGCGAGCTCGTCCAGGAACGCGCCGCCGCGGGACTCGTCGGCGGCGGCCGCGCGGACGCACTCCACCGCCGTCGGCTCGGTGATGCCGTGCTCGTGGGCCAGGGCGCGGACCCCGTCCGCGCCGACGAGCGCCCCGTAACCGCCGGCGAGGGTCGGGATCCCCCACGAGGTCGACTCGGTGACGCCGCCCTCCTCCTCGGGGACGCGCCGGGCCGTGCTCAACGGGAGCGGCGCGCCGGGGACGGGCAGGTACCCGATCTCGCCCGCGCCCCCCGACCGGCCGCGGTGCAGCCGCCCGCCGAGCATCACCGACAGGCCCATGCCGCGGTCGAACCACATCAGCGCGAAGTCGTCGGCGTCGCGGGCCGCGCCGTAGGCGCGCTCGGCGACGGCGGCGAGGTTCACGTCGTTCTCGATCGTCACGGGGCGGCGCAGGTCGGTGCGGAGGGCGGCGAGCACGCCCTCGTGCCATGCGGGAAGGTCGAAGGAGAACTGGACGTCGCCGGAGCGCGGGTCGACGACGCCGGGGGTGCCGATGACGAAGGCGCTCAGCCGGTTCACCGCGACCTTGGCGGAGCGGCACGCCTTGACAACGGCGTTGTGGACCATCTTGACCGGCTCGTCAGCACCGTTCGGATCGACGGTAACCTGGGCGACCATGCGTCCGGTGATGTCGGCGACGCCCGCGGTGACACCGTCCGGCCCCACCTCCAGACCCGCGACGTAGGCGCTCGACGGCACCACGGCGTACAGGGCGGCGTTCGGCCCGCGCCCCCCGGCCTGTTCCCCGACGACCGCCACCAGCCCGCGCTCCTCGAGCCGGGACAGCAGTTGGGAGGCGGTGACCTTGGAGAGCCCGGTGTGCTCGCCGATCTGCGCGCGCGTCAGCGGGCCGTGCTCGACGAGCAGGTCCAGCGCCGCGCGGTCGTTCAGCTCACGCAGCAGCCGCGGCGTTCCCGGGCGTCTGGCCATGCTGGTACCCCTCGATGTCTCAATCCGCTAACGGGCGGTTTTGTTTAGGAAAGTTTCTTGTTAGTTTACCCGCAAGCGCCGACCGACCCCTCATCCGGGGAGGGGCGTGCAGAGCGCCGACTGGCGAGCAGGGCGCCCGCGGGCGACGCGACGGCGAGCGGGGCATGTCCCGGACCCTAAAGGGTCCGGGCGCGCTCCACTCGCATCGCAGGCCGCAAGGCCCCGCGAGGCGATGCCGGAAAGGAACCCCCAGTGAAGTACATCAAGGTTGTGGCCACGGCGGCCGCGATCGCCCTGGCCGCCACGGCCTGCGGCGGCGGAGACGACAAGAAGAAGGACGACTCCGGCGCGGGCAAGGACCCGGCGCAGCTCAAGGTCTGGATGATGGGCGACGGGACCACCGAGCAGACGGACTTCCTCAAGGGCGTCGAGACCGAGTTCAAGCAGAAGCACCCGAACACGGCCGTCCAGATCAAGTACGTGCCGTGGCCGCAGGTCGCCACCACCTTCCAGAAGGCGGCCGCCGGCGGCGAGGGCCCGGACGTGACCGAGCTCGGCAACACCGACGTCCAGTCGCACATCGAGCAGGGCAACCTCGCCGAGGTCACCGACGAGATGTCGGGCTGGGCGGACAACAAGACCCTGAACAAGACCGCCCTCGCCAACGACCAGGCGGACGGCAAGACCTACGCGGTGCCGTGGTACGGCGGCGTCCGCGCCATCTGGTACCGCAAGGACTGGTTCGACGAGCTGAAGATCCAGCCGCCGGCGAACTGGGCGGACCTGGTCACCGCGGCGAAGAAGGTCCAGGACGCCAAGAAGGTGCCCGGCATCGGCGCCCCGAGCGACCAGACCAACGCCCTCGTCAGCTTCATCTGGGGCAACGGCGGCGAGGTCGCCGTCAAGGACGGCGGCAAGTGGACCGGCAAGCTCGACCAGCCGCAGGCCGTCGAGGCCGTGAACTTCTACGCCGGCCTGGTCACCAAGGACAAGGTCGCGCCGGAGAAGTACGTCGGCAAGAACGAGCTGGACGGCCCGCAGCGCGACTTCGCGCTCGGCAAGCTCGGCATGTACATCGACGGCAGCTGGGCGCTGGCGCAGATGAAGAAGATCTCCCCGAAGAACGCCGACAAGTGGGCGGTCTTCCCGATCCCCGCCAAGAACGGCGGGAACGCGCCGGTCATGGCGGGCGGCTCCGACCTCGCCGTGTGGAAGGACAGCAAGGCCAAGAAGGCCGCGTTCGACTACATCACCATCCTCAACAACGCCCAGAACGCCAAGAAGTGGGCCGACATCAGCGGCTTCTCCTCGATGCGCTCGGACGTCCAGTTCTCCGACCCGGCGCTCGCCCCGTTCACCCAGATCGCGGCCAACACCAAGTTCACCCCGATCAGCGCCGGCTGGGGCGACTTCGAGCAGTCCAAGAAGGTGCTGCCGAACGCGGTGAAGGCGATCATGCAGGGCAAGTCCGCCGACGACGAGATGAAGAAGGCCAACGAGCAGGCCAACGAGCTGCTCAACCAGTAGCCGGGTCGCTCGTCCTGTAGCACCGTGCATCCGGCGGGCCCGCACCGCAGTCCCCGCGGGCCCGCCGGATCCCGCACCGCTGGATCTCGCACCGCCGGACCCCGCCGCACCCGGCTCCGCACCGCCGGAATCCGCCGCACCGCGGTCCCGCCCCGCCGGGTCCCGCACGCCACCCGTCCCCGCTGATCGGAAGCGTTCATGCTCGACACCGCTCCCGCGGTGCGCAGGCCGCCGGGCCGGAGACCGTCCGGCCGCGGGCGCCCGCACCGCCGGCCCCGCTTCGGGCCCTACCTGCTGATCGCGCCGACCGTCGTCGTGATCGCCGTGCTGATGTTCTGGCCGATGATCCAGATCGGGATCATGTCGTTCCAGAAGGTCGGCAACCGCCAGCTGCGCGGCGAGCCGGCCGAGTCGGTCGGCACCGAGAACTTCGACACCATCCTCAAGGACCCGCTCTTCTGGGCGGCCTTCCGGCACACCGTGCTGTTCGCCGTCGTGGCGGTCACCCTCACGATGGTGATCGGGACGCTGGTCGGGCTGCTGCTCAACCGGCTCGGCAAGCGGATGTCGAGCTTCGTCTCCGGCGGCGTGATGGTCGCGTGGGCGACCCCGCCGGTCACCGCCGCGATCATCTTCAGCTGGCTGTTCGGCTCGACCGGCGGCCTGGTCAACTGGTTCCTCGACAAGCTGCCGGACGCCCTGGTCGGCGGCGGCTGGAACGACTACAACTGGTTCGCCACGCCGCTGTCCACCTACACGGTGCTGACGGTCTGCGTCGTCTGGCAGGCGTGCCCGTTCGTGGCGGTGTCGGTGCTGGCCGGCCTGAAGAGCGTCCCGCGCGAGCTGTACGAGGCGGCGCGGGTGGACGGCTCGGGCCCGTGGCGGACGTTCTGGAGCCTCACCTACCCGATGCTCAAGCCGATCTTCCTCGTCGTCCTGGTGATGTCGATCATCTGGGACTTCAAGGTGTTCACCCAGCTGTTCATCATGTCCGGGATGGCCAACCGCGACGCGTTCAACCTGTCGCTGTACGGCTACTCCGAGGCGTTCGGCGCGCTCAACCCCAAGCTCGGGATGGGCTCGGCCATCGCGGCGGTGCTCACGCTGATCCTGCTCGTCGTCACCGCGCTGTACGTGCGGGTCATGGTGCGTCAGGGGGAGACCCGATGACCCAGGCAACCGTCAAGGCGGGACGCTCCCGGCGCGGCCGCCCGGCCGCGCGCAGGCGGGCCCGCAAGATCGGCCTCAACGGCCTCGGCGTGCTCGTGTTCGTGCTGGCGGTGTTCCCCGTCTTCTGGATGGCGTCCACCGCGTTCAAGCCGAACAGCGAGATCTTCAGCACCACGCCGAAGCCGCTGCCGACGCACCCGACGCTGACGCACTTCGACTTCGTGCTCAACGGCGGCATCGCGCAGGTGTCGTTCTGGACGTACTTCCGCAACAGCATCCTGCTGGCCCTGATCACCGTCGTGGCGTCGAGCCTGCTGGCGCTGCTGGCGGCGACCGCGGTGGCCCGGTTCCGCTTCCGGTTCCGGACCACGTTCCTGGTCATGCTGCTGGTCGTGCAGATGGTGCCGTGCGAGTCGCTGGTCATCCCGCTGTTCCTGGACCTCAAGCGGCTCGACATGCTGAACACGCTGCCGGGCCTCGCGGTCGTCTACATCGGGTTCGCGGTGCCGTTCGCGATCTGGATGCTGCGCGGCTTCGTCGCCGCCGTCCCGAAGGAGCTGGAGGAGGCCGCCGCGATCGACGGCGCCGGCCCGATCCGCACCTTCTTCACCGTCATGCTCCCGCTCGTCGCGCCCGGCCTGGTCGCGACCAGCATCTTCTCGTTCATCACCGCGTGGAACGAGTTCATCTTCGCCTTCACGTTCCTGGACGACCAGGACAAGTACACCCTGCCGATCATGCTGCAGTTCTTCTTCGGCCGCAGCAGCACCGCCTGGGGGCCCATCATGGCAGCGTCGACGCTGCTCACCATTCCCGTCATCGCCTTCTTCCTGCTCGTCCAGCGCCGCATGGTGTCCGGGCTGACCGCCGGGGCGGTGAAGGGGTGACCACCGACGACATCGCGACCACCGGCGAGATCGCCCGGCTGGCGCGGGGCACCCTGCTGCCCTCCTTCCCGGGCCCGTCCGCGCCGCGCTGGGTGCTGGGCGAGCTGGAGGCGGGCCTCGGCGGGGTGACGCTGTTCGCGCTGACCGGCAACGTTCCGAGCCCGGAGTCGCTGGCCGCGCTCACCGCGCAGATGCGCAAGGCGGGCGAGCCTCTGGTGACCATCGACGAGGAGGGCGGCGACGTCACCCGCCTCGGCGGGCACGCCACCGGCAGCCCCTACCCGGGCAACGCCGCGCTCGGCGCGGTCGACGACCCGGAGCTCACCCGGCGGATCTACCGGTCGCTGGGCGCGGAGCTGGCCGAGGTCGGCGTCAACCTCAACTTCGCGCCGTCGGTGGACGTCAACACCGCCGACGACAACCCGGTGATCGGGACGCGCTCGTTCGGCGCGGACCCCGCCCTCGTCGCCCGGCACGCGGCGGCGGCCGTGACCGGCACGCAGGAGGCGGGGGTCGCCGCCTGCTGCAAGCACTTCCCGGGCCACGGCGCGACCGTGGAGGACTCCCATCTCGGCGTCCCGATCGTCGACGCCGACCTGGAGCTGCTGGACCGCCGCGAGCTGGTCCCGTTCCGGGCGGCGATCGCGGCCGGCACCCGCGCGGTGATGACCGGGCACCTCAACCTGCCCGCGATCACCGGCGGGACCCCGGCGACGCTGTCGCGCGCCGCGATCACCGGGCTGCTGCGCGAGCACCTCGGCTACGAGGGCGTGATCGTCACCGACGCGCTCGACATGCAGGGCGCCAGCGGTGCCATCGGCATCCCGGAGGCGTCGGTGCGGGCGCTGATCGCGGGCGCGGACCTGCTGTGCCTCGGCCCGAACGAGCACGCCGAGACGCTCCGGGCGACCCTGGACGCGATCGAGGAGGCGGTGCGGACCGGGCGGCTGCCCGCGTCCCGGCTGCACGACGCGGCGGAGCGGACCCGCCGGCTGCGCGCGTGGCTCGCGGGCAGCAGCCCCGCCGCTGTGGACCGCGCCGCGGGGCTGGAGGGCGCCCGCCGGGCCGTCCGGGTGACCGGGGCGCTGCCCGGCTGGAACGGCGCGCCGCTGGTCGTCGAGGCGGAGGCGACCGGCAACATCGCGGTGGGGCCGACGCCCTGGGGCCTGCGGCCCTGGGCGCCCGATGCCGTCCGGGCCGCGGGGGCGCCCGGAGAGGCGGAAGGTGTCCTGGAACGTGCCAGGGGACGCGGCCTGGTGGTCGTGCTGCGGGACGCCCACCGGCACGCCGCGCAGCGGGCGCTCGCGACCGCCCTGCTCACCGCCCGTCCGGACGCGGTGATCGTGGAGATGGGGCTGCCGGTCTGGCGGCCCGGCTCGGCCGTCTACATGGCCACCTACGGCGCCGCGGCGGCCAACGCGCAGGCCGCCGCCGAGATCCTCGGGCTGGTCTCCGCCGCCTGATCGCGGGCCACGAGCCG
>NZ_JBEPCJ010000186.1:0-6541 GCF_040299565.1 Spirillospora sp. NPDC000708 | reverse complement strand
ACCCGCCCGGGCCTTGGGGCCCCCTGGCCGGCCCCACGCCGCACCCCACGCCGCAGGTGGACGGGGCGGTCAGGCGGTGACGGCGTCCACCGCGGGGGTGCGGAGGGTGCGGCGGGCGGCGGCCAGGGCCGTGACCGCGGTGAGAGCGGCCGCGAGGGCGACGACCCCGGCGTAGATCCACACGCTCCCGTCCGGGACGGCCGAGCCCTTGCGCGCCACCGCGAAGGGGATGATCGTGAAGACCGAGGCGACCGTCCCGCAGGCGACGCCGACGACGGTCAGCGCCGCCGACTCCAGCGCCACCGTGCCGAGCACCTGGGCCGGGGTGGCGCCCGCCAGCCGGGCCTGGCCGAACTCGCGGCGCCGGTGCACCGTCGCCGCCACCAGCGTGTTCACCAGCATGATCGCGGCGAACAGCACCACCATCCCGATGACCACCAGGTTCAGCGTCTCGATCCCCTTCTGGTCGGCGGTCTTGGCGAGGCCCGACCGGTCCATGGCGCCGTTCTCCGTGGCCTGGAGGAACAGCGTCCCGACGGCGATGCCGGTGAACAGGATGATCGGGGTCACCGCGGACGCCATCGCGCCCGTCCGGCGCCGCAGGTTCGTCACCGCGAGGTCCCCGGCGACGCCGAACGCGCGCACCGGCCCGGCCAGCAGCGCCGTCGCCCGCCGGACGATCACCGGGGCGAGCAGCGCCAGCCCGATCGCGGCGAAGATGTCGGCCTGCCCGGACGCCGCCATGGCGTCGGTGCCCTTGCCGCGCATCATCGTCATCGTCACGACCGCCTCGTCCACCGCGAGGAACAGGAACACCCCCGCGAAGACCGCGCGCCTGCGGCCGAGCCGGCCCGGGTCTGCGGCCGCCGCCATCAGCGACTCGGTGACGCGGACTCGGGCGGCGCGGCGCGCGCTGATCAGCGCGGCGACGGTCGCGGACAGGAACGTCACCCCGGCGCCGGTGCCGAGCGCGAACGTCCCGAACGCGTAGGACACGTCGCCGGGGACCTGGTGGGTGCCGTGCAGCAGCCCGAGCAGGCCCCGCCCGCCGAGCGCGCCGGGGACGGCGCCGAGCAGCGCCGCCAGCACGGCCAGGACCGCCGCCTCACCGACGATCATCCGGGTGATCTGCGCCGGCGTCGCGCCGACGCTCTTCAGCAGCGCCATCTCCGCCGCCCGCTGCCGGACCGCCAGGGTCAGCGTGGAGGTGACCGCGAAGACGACCAGCAGCAGTCCCCAGCCGCCGACCACCATCGCCATCGTGACCAGCGTGGACCGGGTCTGCCCGGTCGCCCCGCTCGCCTCGGCCGTGTCGTACATCGAGGCGAACGCCATGATGATCGCCGAGCCGAGGAGCATCGACAGGAAGCTCGCCGTGAACGCGCCCGCGCGCCTGCGCAGGGACCGCAGTGCCAGCCCGCCCATGTCACACCCCCGCCTGGGTGCGGCCGGCGGCCCGCTGCCGCTCGACCTCGTCGGCCAGGTGCGTCATCCGCTCGGCGACGGCCTCGGCCGTCGGCGCGGTCTGGTAGCCGACGATCCGGCCGTCGGCGAGGAACAGCACCGCGTCGGCGTGCGCCGCGGCGACCGGGTCGTGCGTCACCATCACCACCGTCCGCCCGTACACCCGGACGGCCTCCTGCAGCAGCCCGAGGACGTCGCGGGCGCTGCGGCTGTCGAGCGCGCCGGTCGGCTCGTCGCCGAACAGGATCCGCGGCTCGGTCACCAGCGCCCGGGCGATCGCGACCCGCTGCTGCTGCCCGCCCGACAGCTCCGCCGGGAGGTGCGCGAGCCGGTCGCCGAGGCCGACGCGGTCGAGGACGTCCCGGGCGCGGGCCTTGTCGACGCGGCGGCCCGCGAGCTTCAGCGGCAGCGTGACGTTCTGCATGACGGTCAGCGTCGGCAGCAGGTTGAACTGCTGGAACACGAACCCGATCCGCTCCCTGCGGAACCTCGTCAGCGCCGCCTCGCCGCCGCCGGACAGCTCGGCGCCGTCCACCACGACCCGGCCGGCGCTCGGCCGGTCGAGCCCCGCCGCGCACTGGAGCAGCGTGCTCTTGCCCGACCCGGACGGGCCCATCACCGCGGTGAACGACCCGGACGGCAGCGACAGCGACACGCCGTCGAGCGCGACCACCCGGTTGTCCTCCGCGCCGTACACCTTCCGGACGTCCTCCAGCCGGAGCGCCTCGCCGCCGGACGGGGCCGTCCCTCCCGGCCGCGCCTTGTGTCCGAACATCGCCTTCACCTCTCCGCCCGGCGCCCCTCCCGTGGAGCGCCTCCGGAAACGACGCTACGGAGAGCGAGAGCGGCGGAGGATGGGTCCAGCACGCCGATCGGGGTAGGCAAAACCCCACCTTCGGACGGCGCCACGGCTCCGGGCGGCGCGCTACCTCCGGCGCAGCGCGGCGTGCCCGGCGGCGGTGCCCCTGAGCGCGAGGATCGCGGTCAGGATCGCGCCGATCCCCGCCGACAGTGACCCCGCGAGCTCGGACGGGACCGCCAGCGCGAGGACGCCCGCAACGGCCAGCACGGCGCCCGCGCCGATCATCCACGGCCGGGCGGCCCGGTGCACGGTCAGCCACGACTGGTCGTCGGCCATGCTCCGCTTGGTGCGGATGCCTGCGAACTGGTTGCGCGGGATCCGGCCGTCGGCCGTCAGCACGCCCACCACCACGAGCAGCGCCCCCGCCGCGATCAGCAAGACCCCCAGGTAGATGTTCATCGCCCCCCTTTCCCCGGTGTCCCGCGACCCATCATGCGCCAGAACCGTTGATCTCGCCCAACGGGGCGGTGTAGCGGGACCGGCGGTCGGGACGGGCGCGCCCGGCGGCGTGCCGCAGCGCCGGGACCGCCGCTTCGCCGAACCGGACGAGCCCGTCCGCGGCGGCCTGCCGGACCTGGGGACGCGGGTGCCCGAGCAGGCCGACCAGCCCGGGGATCGCGGGCGTCCAGCCGGCGTGGCTCAGCGTCCGGACCGCCGAGCGGACGACGTCGGGCTCGGGGTCGTCGAGCAGCCGCACGGTCTGCTCCAGGTACGCCTCGCGGCTCAGCACCCTGCGCGACACGCGGTGGGCGTGCAGCCTCACCTTCGTCTCGCGGTGGCCGATCAGCTCGGCGAGCAGGTCCTCCAGCCCTTCCGCGCGGCGATCGGCGAGCAGCGAGAGCGCGCGGCGCACCACTCTCGCGCCGCCGCCCCGCGCCTCCCGGAACAGCATCGCCGATGACGGCTCGCTCGCCGCCGGGGGCTCGTGCTCGCGCATCGCCGCCAGGGCGGCCGCGTCGCGGCGGGTGGCGCCGGGCGCCCGGAGGGGGCCGTCCACCAGGACGAGCCGGTCCGCGAGGTCGTCGCGTCCCTCCTCGATGAGGCGCCGCCGCGCCCGGTCGAGCGCCGCGGTGCGGGTCAGCCTCCGGCCGGCGACGAGGTCGAGCAGGCCCCGCGCGCCGCCCGCCAGGCGCTCGGCGATCTCCCCCGCGACGGCGTCGGCGGACGCCTGCCGGAGCACCCGCCCGGCGGCGGCGTCCCCGTCCTCCCAGCGCGACACGAGCGCGGGGACGAACCGGTCGAGGTCGGCTCCGTACAGGTGGGCGGCCAGCTGGACGAACCGGTCGCCGCCGTCCGGCACCTCGGGCGCCTCCAGCAGGACGTGCGCCAGCTCGTGGGTCGCCGTCAGCCCGTCGCGGCCGTCCAGGAACGCGCGGAGGACGGCGAACCGGCCCTCGGGTTCGGGCCGGTCGAGCAGGAGGCGGGCCGCCTTCGCCCGCCGGTCGGCCGGGCCGGTGTCGAGCATGGCCGACAGGCGGCGCCGCTGCGCCACGGACGGCGGCTGGTCGAGGTCGCCGGCGCGCGGCGTCCGCTCCTCGGGCTCCTCGCAGCGCTCCGCGAGCGTCCACGGCGGGGCGCCGAGCGGCTGCACCGCCTCCATCCAGTCGAGCAGGAGCGGCCGCGCGGCGGCGGGGGCGTCCGGGAAGGCCCGGATCAGGGCGTCGAGCACCTCGCGGGACGGGCTCCGCAGCACGTCCCGGAGGCGCCGCAGTTCATCCGGCTCGCGGGCCGCGTCCCTGATCGCCTCGTGCGCGGCGGTGGCGTGCTCCAGCGGGTCCTGCGCGAACGCCTCCCGCAGGACGGCCTCCTCGTCCGCCGCCCGATCGGGGACGTGCCGTGCGGCGGCGAGCGCGCGCTCGAGATCGTCGCGCGTCACGACCGCGCCGCACAGATTCAGCAGGGTGGTCGACACCGTGCTCGGCGGCAGTGCCCGCACCCGCTCGGCGACCTGGAACCTCTCCCCCGCGCCGAGCCGGGGCACCACCTGCTTCACCAGCTCGCGGAGCCGTCGCCCTGTCGCGCCGGACGGGGCGTCGCGGCGCTCCTCGCCGGTGACCAGTGCCTCGACGAGGAGCGCGGCGGACCGGGCGAAGACCTCCAGTTCCGTCGCCGTCCACGGCGGGCCGCAGAGGTCCACGGCGAGGCGCAGCGCGCGCGGGTCCGATTCGGCCAGGTCGAGCCAGCGGGGCAGCAGCGGACGCAACGACGCGGGGGCCGCCTTGCCGCGCGTCCGCGCGTCGAGGACGCGGCGGGCGGTCTCGATGTCCCAGCCGTGCTCCGCGAGCCCTCGGACGTCGGCGGCGGTGTCCGCCTCCTCCGAGAACCGGCCGGGGGCGAGCGCGGGCAGCGCGGCGCGGAGGAGCGCGCGGGCGCGGTCGTCGGCGGCCTGGTCCGCCGCCGCGAGGACGACGGCGGCCGACGCGTCGCCCAGCACGGCGCGGAGCGCCTCGATGAGGGCCTCGCGCAGGCCGGGGTTGCCGTGGTGCCCCAGCCAGAACAGTGCCTTCGGGACGGCGGCGGGCGCGCCCGCCGCGGCGAGGGCGGTCGCCGCGGTCTTCTTGACGCTCATCTCGGGATGGTCGAGGCACCCGGCGATCGCCGGAGCCGCCCAGGTCGCGCGGCCCTCGGCCAGGGCCCGCAGCGCCTGCCGGACGGTCGCCGGGTCGTCCGCCGAGGTGAGCGGGACCAGGCTCGCCGACAGCACCCGGGCGCCCTCCGCGTCCGTGGCGAAGAGCGCGGCGGCGCGGGCCCGGACATGCACGTCGCGGTGCCGGAGCAGCGGATGGACCCGCGCCCTCGTCCGCCGGTACGGGGCGCCGCGCAGGACGGTGAGCAGGATCGCCCGCTCCGCCGGGACGAGCCCGGGCCGGTCGAGGAGGTCGAGGACGGTGCTCGCGAGTACGGCGTTCCCGGCGGCGGGCGCGTCCTCGGCGTCCAGCAGGCAGCGCGGCCGGATCGCGCCCCGCCGGAAGAGCCGGCCGCCGAGGTCGCGGACGGCGTCCAGGACGCCGTCCGGCACGGCGGGCTCGGGCCCCGGGCCGCCGGGCGTCCACGCTCCGGCCAGCCCGGACACGACGCGCAGGAGCAGGTCGGCGACCGCGGGCAGGGTGGTGGCGTCGCCGTTGCGCGCGAGCCGTGCGAGCGCTTCGGCGGGGTCGCCGGGGTCCGGGGCCGCGCGCAGCACCGCCAGCTCGCGCGGGTCGGGGCCGCCGAGGTCGTCGGCGACGCGGCGCGGCAGGTGGCGGGGGTCGAGGCGGTCGAGCAGGGTCCGGCGCCGCTCCGGGTCGCGGTCGAGGTGCCAGAGGAGCTCCAGCGCGCGGCGCCGGAACGGGACCAGATGCGGGGCGACATCGCTTCCGTCCGGATCGCTCCCGTCCGGATCACTTCCGTCCAGGCCGAGGCCGGTCCAGAGGGCGGCGGCCGTCCGGGGGCCGCCGACGGCTTCGAGGGCGTCGAGCGCCTCCCGGGGCGCGTCCGGCAGCAGCGCGAGGACGGTCTCCTCCGCCGCGGGGTCCCGCAGTTCGCGGAGCGCGCGCAGGAAGGGCCGCGGGTCGGCGGCGTCGCGAGCGAGGCGGGCGACCGCGCCGGCCACGCCGAGCCCGGGGGCGCCCTGCGCGTCGAGCGCGACGAGCAGGTCGAGGCGGCGGGCCCACGAGCCGCCGTCCGCCCCCTGCGGCTCCGGCCGGGCCAGTTCCCGCAGCGCCTCGTGCCGGCGGGAGAAGAGGACCACCGCGATCTCGGCCGCGGGCACGCCGTGGTCCGCGAGGGCGAGCCCGACGATCGCGGGGACGTGGTGCGCCGCGGGGAAGTGGCCGCGCCGGTGCAGGCCGCGCAGGCACGCGGCGGCGGGCGCGGCGAGCAGCGGCGGGTCCTGGGCGGCGACGCCGAGCAGGTCGGCGAGGCCGTCGCGGTCCGCGAGGTCGCCGAGCAGTTCGAGCGCCCGGCGCCGCACCGCCGGCGCCCGGGACGGGTCGGCGGCGACGCCCCGGAGCAGGTCCCGGTGCCCGTGCCGGGCCGCGACCTCGATCGCGGCGCCGTCCCGCCCGCCGCCGAGGAGGCGGCGCACCCGCTCGTGCGGCAGCGGGTCGAGGGCCGCCCACGGCTCGGCCAGCTCGCGCAGCGCGGCGGGGACGTCGCGGGCGAGCCCCGCCATGACCTCCCGGACGGCGCGGGGCGGCAGCAGCGCCGCGTCCAGCGCCTCGCGCGCGAGCCGGA
>NZ_JBEPCJ010000185.1:0-6903 GCF_040299565.1 Spirillospora sp. NPDC000708 | reverse complement strand
GGGGGGGGGGGGGGGCGCCCGGGGGGGGGTGGGTGGGGCGGGGGGGGGGGGGGGGGGTGGGGGGCGGGGGGGGGGGGGGGGGGGGGGGGGGGGGGGGGGGGGGGGGGCGGCGCCGCCCCCCCGGCACCCCGTCTATTTATCGACTTATCGTTCTTTGTCGCGTTCGGAGTTCGGGGCGGTCCGAAAAGGGGCGCCGCATGCGTGACCGGACGGTCGCGAATCGCTGGCGGACAAGATCGCGATGTGGTGGGATCTCTCCCAACATCCCCGCTGATTTCCCCCCTCATGGAGAACGTGTGCGAGCCCCCCGCGCTCTGATTCCCCTGCTCTCGGTCTGCGGAGCCGCCGCCGTCGTCACGGCCGCGGGCGTCGGCGCCGACATCGACGGACTCCCGGGCGGCGGCCCGGCGCACGCCGACGGCGCCGTCCGCAAACCGCCGCCCAAAGCGGCGATCACGGCGGTGGACTGGAACGTCTGCGGTGCCCCGGCGGCAGGCTGCCCGCTCGGCGCCCGGCCCGCCGAGCTCGCGAAGCGCGTCGCCGCGCAGCTGCACGTCACCGAGGTCGGCGGGCGGAAGGTCCACGCGAACGCCGCGTTCCTCCAGGAGATCTGCTCGGGGCAGGTGCAGGCGCTGAAGAAGGCGTCCTGGTTCGCCTCGTGGAGCTGGCAGTTCGCCGCGTACCCGGACGGGCCGTCCTGCGTGGGCGGCCAAGGGAAGCTCGGGATCGCGCTCGGCGCGCGCGTGGCGGTCAGCGGCGTCCAGCAGACGCGGCTGCCGTCGCCGTCCGGCCGCCCGCGCATCGCCCTGTGCGGTGAGGCCGGGGCGTGGCGGACGCGCCTGTGCGTCACCCAGTTCAGCTCGCCCGCCGAGGACCCGCAGGGCGAGTGGCGCCGCAAGCAGGGGCGCGCCTTCGCCTCGCTCGCGGGGACCGGCACCCGCGTCGTCGCGGGCGGCGACCTCGCCGAACCGCCCGAGAACGCGGCGCTCGACCCGCTGTACCGCGCCTACGCCGAGTGCGACCAGTCGGGGACGTCCCGCACCGGCGCGAAGACCCTGCAGAACTGGCAGGGCACGGCCGTGGAGAAGGACGACTACCTGTTCATGACCAGGTCGGCCACCGTGTCGTGCACGGTGCCGGCCGGCGCCGACAAGTCGTCCGACCACCGTCCCGTCTCGGCGATGATCCGCTTCCGCTGACCCCGCCGCACCGACCCCGCCGCTAGTTCCGCTCGTCCGGCGGCCACGCCGGGCCCCGGTCCGTGAGACGGCTCAGCAGGAACCACGGAACGATCAGCGCGACCACGACCTGCGGCAGGCGCAGGATCGGGTCCAGCGGCACGGCGAGGACCGCCATGCTGCTCGCGAGGCCGACGAGGAGCAGGAGAAGCCCCGTGAGCCGGTCGGACGTCCCGCCGCGCGACCTGCGCGCGGGCCAGACGGCCAGCACGGCGGCGAGCAGGCCGATCGCGACCGCGGACTGGACGGCGGGGCTGATCGACAGGAACTGGAACAGCGCGACGGCCACCGCCGTGGTGCTCATCGCGTAGCGGAACGCCCTCCGCGGGGAGGCCGGCCACCTGGGGGAACGCGGCGGAGGCGGCGGTGAGGGGGCGGAGTCCGGGCCCGGCGGCTCCGGCGGCGAAGGCGGGAACGGGAACGGCCCGTGCCCGGGCGGCGGCCGATCGGGCGGGAAGGCGGCGCCGCCTCTCGGGAACGGCCTCCCGCCCCCGGCGGGAGGCGCCTCCGGCAGCGGGCCGCCCGGATCGTCCGGCCATTCCGGAGGGGCGGCACGCCGCTCACCGCCCTTGCGGAGCTGGAGCACCCCCAGAACGATCGTCGTCCCGAGGGAGGCGATCGAGATGCCGTTGGCGTACCAGTCCGTCACACAGCCAGTCTCGCGGCGGCGGAACCGATTGTCACCGTGTTGACACGGTCCGTGATTGCCGGGAGTAAAGCCGGATCCTGCTGCCGCGATCCCGTCCACGCTCGGAGGGCGCTAATGGACGCCCCGGTCGCGGCCCTGCCAGTAGGGGGCGCGCAGCTCCCGCTTGAGGATCTTGCCGGTGGGGTTGCGCGGGATCTCGTCGCGGCGCTCCACCGACGTCGGGCACTTGAAGTGCGCGAGGCGCTCGCGGCAGTAGTCGATGAGCTGCTGCTCGGGGACGTCCTCGGACAGCACCACCAGGGCCTTCGGCGTCTCGCCCCACCGCTCGTCGGGCACGCCGACGACCGCGCAGTCGGTGACGGCGGGATGCCCCATCAGGACGTTCTCGACCTCGGCGGGGTAGATGTTCTCGCCCCCGGAGATGATCATGTCCTTGACCCGGTCGTGGATGTAGAGGTAGCCGTCCTCGTCGAGGTAGCCCGCGTCGCCCGTGCGGAACCAGTTGTCGGCCGACAGCGCCGACGCCGTCGCCTCCGCCATCCCCCAGTAGCCCTTCATGTTCTGCGCGGTCCGGCAGACGATCTCGCCGACCTGCCCGGTCGGCACGTCCTCGCCCGTCGCCGGATCGACGATGCGCAGCTCGCAGCCCGCGTTCGGCAGCCCGGCGCTGCGCAGCCGGTGCGCGTTCGGGCCGTCCGGGTCGTGGTCCTCCGCGGGCAGCATCGTGATCGCGCCGGTGACCTCCGTCAGCCCGTACACCTGCATGAAGTCGGTGCCGGGCAGCATCCGCATCGCGCCCCGCAGCACGTCCTCGCTGATCGGCGACGCCCCGTACAGCATCAGCTCGAGGCTCGACAGGTCGCACGCCGTCACCTCGGGGATCAGCGGCATGAACTGCAGCAGCACCGGGACCAGGAAGATGTGCGTGACGCGGTTCCGCTCGATCGCCCGCGCGATCTCCGTCGGATCCGGCTCCCGGCTGATCACGCCGGTGATGCCGTTGTAGACGACCGAGATCGTCAGCACGTTGCCGGCCACGTGGTACATCGGCATCGCGACCATCAGGACGGTCGCGTCGTCGACGTCCCAGGCGTCGTTGGTGACCTCGAGCGCGGCGAGGAAGTTGTCGTGGGTGAGCATCACGCCTTTGGGCAGGCCCGTGGTGCCCGACGAGTAGAGCTGCACGAAGACGTCCGACGTCGCGCCCTCGTAGGCGGGCGGGTCGGCGTCGGCGGCGTCCATCCAGGCGGCGTAGTCGAGGTGGGCGTGCCCTCCGCCGCCGATGACGACGGTGTGGGTGGTGTGCTCCAGCTTCCCGGCGATCGCGTCCAGCACCGGGAGGAACTCGGGCCCGACGATGAAGACCTTCGCCTGCGCGTTGTTGACGATGTAGGCGACCTCGTCGGCGGCGAGCCGGTAGTTCACGGGCACCTGGACGGCGCCGATCCGCGCCGCGCCGAACAGCTGCTCGACGTATTCGAGCGAGTTCTTGTCGAGGATCGCGACGCGGTCACCGTGCCCGACGCCGGCGGCGGCGAGGGCGGCGGCGGCCCGGTCGGCGCGCCGGTCGAACTCGCGGTAAGTGAGGCTCGTCTCGCCCGCGATGTAGGCGACGCGGTCCGGCTGCGCGAGCGCCCGTTCGCGCAGCATCTCCGTCAGACCCGGCACGGTAGGTCCCTTTCGCCGATGACCGCCTGGTTGTCCCGGCATCATGCGGTCATCGGCGAAGCCCCGCAAGGGGGAAGCGCTACCTGCTTCGGGCCATCTTGGACACGAGGGTCACCGCGAGGACGACGATGACCGCGACGAACCCGATGAAGAAGAAGAACTTCAGCATCGAGATGATCGCGCCGATCACCGTCATCAGCAGCCAGATCGCGAGGACCACGCCGACAATGGTCAGGATTGTCTTACCCATGCCCCTCACCGTATGCGGTCATGGCGGGCAGGGCATCACCCTCCGGTACGAAGCCGCCCCCGCTACCTCTGGACGTTCGGCGGAGGCCGACCCTGAGAGCCGGCCAGGGACCACCCGGGGTCATCTCGGGGGCGGCGGCTGGTCGGCGGGCGGCGGCGCGTCGAGCGGCCGCCCTGACGGCGGCGGAGGCTGGCTGCCGGGTGCGGGCGCGCCACCGGGCGGGGGCGCGAAGGACGGCTGCCCGGCGGGCGCGCCGTACGGCCGGCCGGGAGGCGCCGTCGGAGGCTGTCCGGGGTAGGCCATGGGCGGCTGCCCCGGCTGCCCCGGCTGCCCCGGCTGCCCTGGCATCGGCTGGCCTGGCTGCGGCTGGCCGAAGCCGACCGCCGGCTGCGGTCCCGTCCACGCGGGCGGGCGCTGCCCGCCCGGCCCGAAGCCGCCGCTCGCCCCGACCCGCAGCGCGGCGATCCCGCCCGCGATGACCACGGCCAGCAGCTCGTACGCGAGGTACTTGTTGAAGTGCGGCTTCATGATCGCGCTCACCATGCCGTCCGGCATGCGCTCCAGCCCGATCATCAGGGCCAGCGTGGCGCCGATGCGCTTGCCGACCTCGAACGCCACGAGCGCGGAGACCGCCGCGAGGATCGGCGGGAGGGGGCCGCGCGGCCGGCACAGCAGCAGCCCGAGCGCGGTGACGAGCCCGCAGAGCGCGCAGTTGACCAGGTAGAACCCCGTCGAGGCGCGGAAGCTCAGCATCTCCGGGGACGGGTAGGAGGCGAACGCGGCCAGCAGGGTGACGAGCCCGGTGGCGACGGCACCGCCCACCAGGACCATGGCGATCGCGCCGCCCGTGGACGTCGCGGGACGAGACTGGGACATTCGCCCATTAAAGCGGTCATCGTTCGCAGCCGCAGGCGAAGCCTTACGGAGTGGTGACAGATGGAGTGGACCCGGCGCGAGTGCCCGTAGCGTGAACGGATGATGCCGCCGAAAGACCACGCCGGCCGCGTGCTGGTGGTCGACGACGATCCGACCGTCGCCGATGTCGTCGCCCGCTACCTGGCCCGCGACGGCCACGACGTGGAGTGCGTCGCGGACGGCCCCGCCGCGCTGCGCCGCGCCCGCGAGAAGGCGCCGGACCTGGTCGTCCTGGACCTGATGCTGCCCGGGATGGACGGCCTGGAGGTGTGCCGGCGGCTGCGCGAGACCTCCGCGGTCCCGATCGTCATGCTCACCGCGCTCGGCGCGGAGACCGACCGGCTCGTGGGCCTGGAGACGGGCGCGGACGACTACGTGACCAAGCCGTTCAGCCCGCGCGAGCTGGCCTTGCGCGTGCGGTCGGTGCTGCGGCGCGCGCGCGGCGCGCTCGTCCCGGCCGTCCCCGCGGGCCCGCTGCGCGACGGCGAGCTGGTCGTCGACGTCGGCGCGCACGAGGCGGGGCTGCGCGGCGCGCCGCTCGCGCTGACGTCCCGCGAGTTCGACCTGCTGGCGTTCCTGATGCGCCACCCGCGCCGCGCGTTCACCCGCGATGAGCTGCTGGAACGCGTGTGGGACTGGTCGTTCGGGGACTCCTCGACGGTGACGGTGCACGTCCGGCGGCTGCGCGAGAAGATCGAGGACGACCCGACGGCGCCGCGCCGGATCGTCACCGTCTGGGGCGTCGGCTACCGGTACGAGCCCGCAGAGGCCGGAGCCGAGCCCGGGGCCGGGTCCGAGGCCGGAACCGGGGCCGAGGCCGGAGAGGCGGGCCGGTGATCCCGTTCCCGGACCTGCTCCTGGTCGTCTTCTACGCGGCCCTCGCCGCGCTGGTGATCACGGCGGTCGCGCTCGGCCTGCTGCGCCTGCTGCGCGCCCGGTCGGTGGCGATCCAGCTGGCCGTCGTCGCCGCGGCGACCGTGCTGGCGACCGTCTCCGGCATCCTGGTGATCTCCGTCCTGATGCTGATCAACGACCATGACCGGTCGGTCGTGCTGACGGTCGTCGTGTCGGCCGGGCTGGTCGCGACGGTGGTGTCCGTGCTGCTCGGGCGGCGGCTCGTGGCCGCGAACCGGGTGCTGGTCGAGGCCGTCCGCGCGGACCGGTTCCGGAGGCCCGCCGGCCCGCTGCCCGCCGAGCTGGCGGAGCTGTCGCGGGAGCTGGAGGCCGCCTACGACCGGCTCGCCGCCGCGCACGAGCGGGAGCAGGCGCTGGAGGCGAGCCGCCGCGAGCTGGTCGCGTGGGTCAGCCACGACCTGCGCACCCCGCTCGCCGGGCTGCGCGCGATGGCGGAGGCGCTGGAGGACGGCGTCGTCGCCGACGGCGGCACCGTCCGCCGCTACCACGGCCGCATCCGGGTGGAGGTCGAGCGGCTCGCCGAGATGGTGGACGACCTGTTCGAGCTGTCGCGGATCCACGCGGGCGCGCTGCGGCTGTCGCGGGAGCGCGTCGGCCTCGCCGACCTGGTCGCCGAGGCGGTCGCGGGCGCGGAGGCGCTCGCCCGGGCCAAGGGCGTGCGGATCAGCGGGGACGTCCGCGCGGGGCTGCCCGTCCACGTGGACGCGGGCGAGCTGGGGCGGGCGCTGCGGAACCTGGTGGTGAACGCGATCCGGCACACCCCGAGCGACGGCGCCGTCGAGATCACCGGGGAGGTGCTCGGCGGCGAGGCCCGCGTCACCGTCGCGGACGCCTGCGGCGGCATCCCGGAGGCCGACCTGCCGCGCGTGTTCGACGTGGCGTTCCGCGGCGAGACGGCCCGCACGCCGGGCGGCGGCGCCGGGCTCGGCCTCGCCATCGCGCGCGGCATCGTCGAGGCCCACGCGGGCGAGATCGGCGTCGCGAACGCCGGTGCCGGCTGCCGCTTCGAGGTCCGCCTCCCCCTCCCCACCTGATCTCCGCGCCCCCCGGTTGAGCTGCGGGCTGTTGAGCTGCGGCCTGTCGCCGTCATGAGGCGGGCCGTGGCGGCGCACCGCCCCCCGGCACCGGGGGGGGGGGCGGGGGGGGCGCCGGCGTGTGGCACGGGGGCCACCCCCCCTATGCGGCCCCCGGCCATTACAACCCCCCCCCGCATTACCCTGCCTCTTTACCTGGCGGGTGGCTGCCACCCGGCGGCCCCCCCGCGCCCG
>NZ_JBEPCJ010000184.1:0-7194 GCF_040299565.1 Spirillospora sp. NPDC000708 | reverse complement strand
CGCTCCGGCTCGGCGGCGCGCGCGCAGTGGGCACCGCAGTAGAACCGCCCGCCCACCTCGACACCGTGCCCGAGGATCCGGCATTCGCAGTGCTCGCAGATCGGCGCCATCCGGGTGATCGCGCACTCGAACGAGTCGAAGGTGTGCACGTCCCCCTGCGCGTGCACCTCGAACGACATCGCGTAGTCGTTCCCGCAGACCTCGCAGGTCGCCATCGGTCCTGTCTCCCTCCCCCGCCGCGCCGCGATCACGGTCTACCCCGGCGGGGCGGCGGCCACGCGCCCCCGGCCGGTCTCACACCTCGCGCGCGCACGCTGTGCAGTGGAGTTATCACCGCCGCATTGCGGGCCACACAAGCACGAAACGGCCTGTTCCTAGCGTCGTGCCGCGTCAGCGACCCCAAGGAGACACCCGATGACCGTCACGACCGAAGCGGCGCCGCGCACGCGCCGCCCCTCGCTGAAAGGCCGCTGGATCGAGGACTGGCGGCCCGAGGAGCCGGAGTTCTGGGCCGCGACCGGGGCCCGCACCGCCCGCCGCAACCTCGCGTTCTCGATCTTCTCCGAGCACATCGGGTTCTCGGTCTGGACGCTGTGGTCGGTGCTCGTGCTGTTCCTCGGCCCGGCCTACGGCATCGACCCGGCCGGCAAGTTCATGCTCACCACCGTCCCGGCGGCCATCGGGGCCGCGCTGCGGATCCCCTACACCTTCGCCGTCGCCCGGTTCGGCGGCCGCAACTGGACCATCGTCAGCGCCTCGCTGCTGCTGGTCCCCGCGGTGCTCGCCGCGTTCCTCATCAAGCCCGGCGTCTCGTACTCCACCCTGCTGGTCCTCGCGGCGGTCGCGGGCGTCGGCGGCGGCAACTTCGCCTCCTCGATGGCCAACATCAACGCCTTCTACCCGCAGCGGCTCAAGGGCTGGGCCCTCGGCATCAACGCCGGCGGCGGCAACGTCGGCGTCGCCGTCGTACAACTCGTCGGCCTGGCCGTGCTCGCCACCGCCGGCAAGGGCCACCCGGGCCTCGTCGCCGGCATCTACATCCCGTTCATCGTGCTCGCCGCGCTCGGCGCGGCGCTGTTCATGGACAACCTGTCGCAGGTCCGCAACGAGAAGCGGGCGATGCGCGACGTCTGCGGGGACGGCCACACCTGGATCATGTCGCTGCTCTACATCGGCACGTTCGGGTCGTTCATCGGGTTCGGGTTCGCCTTCGGGCAGGTGCTGCAGGTCCAGTTCAAGGCCGACTTCGACACCCCGATCAAGGCCGCCTACCTGACCTTCCTCGGGCCCCTGCTCGGCTCGCTGATCCGGCCCGTCGGCGGATGGCTCGCCGACCGGACGGGCGGCGCGAGGGTCACGTTCTGGAACTTCGTCGCGATGGCGGTCTCGGCGGGGATCGTCCTCACCGCCTCGCGGGAGAAGTCGCTCGCGCTGTTCGTCACCGGGTTCATCCTGCTGTTCGCGTTCAGCGGCCTCGGCAACGGCTCCACCTACAAGATGATCCCGGCGATCTTCCGGGCGAAGGCGCAGCTCGGCGTCGCGAACGGCGGCGACCCGGTGGCCGCCGAGCACGAGGCCCGGCGGCTCGCCGGCGCGCTCATCGGCATCGCCGGCGCGATCGGCGCGTTCGGCGGCGTGCTGGTCAACATCGCCTTCCGGCAGTCGTTCCTGACGTCCGGGACCGGGGACGGCGCGTACCTCGCGTTCATCGCCTACTACGCCGTCTGCTGCCTGCTCACCTGGGCGGTCTACCTGCGGACCCACCCGAGGAGGCCGGCGGGCGTCTGACGCCCTGCCGCGCGTTGCGCTGCCGCCCGCCCCGCGACCGGCCGGGCCCCTCCCCGGGGTCCGGCCAGTTCGGCGCGCGGCCCGACGACCGCAGCACCGACTCCCACGCGTCCCCGGACTCCAGGGGCAGGTGCGGCACCCCCCAGTGCCACGCCGACACGAGCACGTCGGGGTCGCGCGGCCGGTAGTCCGCGCCGATCGCGCGGGCCATGTCCCAGGCGTGCAGGTGCCACTCCACGCACGCGGCGCCCGCGTGGTCGCCCACGGTGTACTTGGTGCCCCGGTAGATCAGGTGGGTGCGGTCCCACATGTCCGGCATCAGGTCGGCGTAGGCGCCGGCCGACACCGAGAACGCCGTGATCCGCTCCGGGCCCGGCTCGGGCGGCAGCACCGCCAGCTCGGCCGCGTTCTGCCGCGCCTGCTGGCGGATCAGCACCGCCGACGCCGCGTCCTGCGCGAACAGCTTGGCCAGCCGGCTGTCCGGCGCGTCCTGCAGGTACTCCAGGAAGTTCTCCGCCACGCACCGCAGGTGCCCGGCCAGGTCGATCAGCTGCCAGTCGGCGCACGGCGTCGGCACGTCCCAGTCCTCGACCGCCGACGCCAGCTCACGGATCGCCCGCGTACCGTCCTGGTAGGACTCGAGTACGCGGCACCGATCCGGCGGCGTGCGCTCCACGTGACTTCCCCCCGCGTCCAGGGCACCGGCGCCCTCCCCGCCGGAGCGCGTCCCGCGCCCGCCGCGCGCGGCGGGCGGTACGGGCCGCCCCGGCGTTCCCCGAGAGGGCAGACTCTCAGAGTTCGGTGGCCGGTGCCACTCGGTGGTGCTGTGTCGTCCCACGTGGTCCCACGTGGGCACGGGCCGCCGCCACGGCCCCCCGGCCCGGGCGGCGGCGCCCCTGCGCGGCCGCTCAGACGGCCGCGGCGGGACGCGTCCGGAAGCTCAGCCGGTGCGCCTCCCGCGCGGTGCGCAGCCGGTCGACCTCGTCGGTCCACGGCCGCACGGACGGGCGCGCCTTGGCCTTGCGGCGCTCGATCTCCGCGGCGCGGCGGGCCTTGGAGTCCTGCGCGTCGGACACGTAGGTCTTCGGGCCCATCGCGATCCGCTCGGCCGCCTCCGCCGCGGCGAGCACCTCGGTCATGGCCTGGTCGAAAGCGATGGTCAGCTCGTGCAGCTCCGGCCCGGGCACGTCCGCGCCCTGGGCGTCCCGCAGCGCGCGCTCGGCCTCGCGCGCGGCCGCGAGGCGCGCCTCGTACTCGGCGGCCAGCCGCTCGTCGGCCTCGTACTGCTCCGCGACGTCCTTGTCCACCCTGCGGATCAGCGGCATGGCGATACTCCCTCAAGCTCACGATCTTCATCGTCCGATCGAGGCCAGCGTACGCGCGCCGCCCGCCGGGTGTGACGCCGGACACCGAACTCGGCGCCTTTACGCAGTAAGGTAACGCTGGGCGACGCCCCGCCGACCCGAAATCGGGATGCGAGGAAGATCCGGGATCAGTACCGTTTCCGCCGGAAACACGGGGAGGCGAGGGACCATGGCGAAGCTCAACCAGATCATCGCGGTCGAGAAGGGCGCGAAGAGCCGCGCGCAGCGCGAGATCGCCGAGATCGGCCAGCGGCTGCAGAAGACCGCGCTGCTGTCCGGCATCTCCCGCACCTACCAGCCGCTCGACGACGAGGGCGAGTCGCTGCCGCCCGAGTCCACCCGCGTGCAGGTGAAGGCGGAGGGGACGCTCAAGGAGGTCGCGGCGGCGCTCACCCGGCTCTTCGACATCACCGCCACCAAGGACTGGGCCAACTGCGACGCCCGCGCCGACGTCACCGTCGACGGCCGGACCGTCCTGGAGCAGGTCCCGGTGGCGCACCTGCTGTTCCTGGAGAAGCAGCTCACCGAGCTGGCCGCCCTCGTCGACCGGCTCCCGGTGCTCGACGCCGCCGAGTCGTGGACGTTCGACGAGTCCGCCGACGTGTGGCGGACCGAGCCGGTCAGGACTACCCGCACCAAGAAGATCCCGCGCGCGCACGTCCTGTACGAGGCGACCACCGAGCACCCCGCCCAGGTGGAGACCTACACCGAGGACGTCATCGTCGGCACCTGGACCAGGACCGCCTTCTCCGGCGCCCTGCCCGCGCGCCGGGTGAACGAGCTGCGCGAGCGCGTCGCCAAGCTGCAGGCGGCGGTCAAGTTCGCCCGCGAGGAGGCCAACGGCGCGGAGGTGACCGACCGCAAGGTGGGCGAGGCCGTCTTCGGCTACCTTTTCGCCTGAACCGCCCGCGCCGGCGCGGGCCGCACAACTGAAGACTCCCCCGCTGGAGCGCGGGGGTCGGGCGCAAGCCCGAAGCTGAGAATGAAGTTCAGCTTGATCACGTGGCGTCAGCGGAGGTTCGAATCCTCCCCGGAGCACTCGGGCCCCGGTAGCTCAGCGGCAGAGCGGCCCATGAATCTCAGGCTCTCGCTCCAGTCTCAGCATCTCCGCCCGTCACCGGCGGGCGGGGGACGGCGAAGGTCGCCGAGGTGCCAGTTCGAATCTGGTCCGCCGCTCTCCGTGCGGCGGTGGTTCAAAGGGAGAACACGGCGAACTGAACCTGACCGTCCCCCGGAAACGCGCCGGTGCGCGCATCAGGGCGGAACCACCAAGGGCCCCGGGACTCGGGCAAGTCCCGGGGCCCGCCGCCGTCCGGCGCCCGCCGTCCGGCGCCCGCCGCCGGCACGGCACGGCGCGCGCCCGCGTCCCCGATCATGTCGGCGGCCCCCCGTACGCTTGCCCCCATGGTCAGGCAGCCCAGCATCAACGCCCAGAACCGCGCGCCGCTGTCGATCGAGCGGATCACCGAGGCGGCCCTGCAGATCGTCGACGGCCAGGGACTCGGCCGCCTCACCATGCGCCGCCTCGGCGACGCCCTCGACGTCGAGGCCATGGCGATCTACCACCACCTCCCCCGCGGCAAGGAGCAGCTCCTCGACGGCCTCGTCGCGCACGTCGCCGCCGCCCCCGCCGACACCGGGGCCGCGGACGCCGCGTCCTGGCGGGGCGTCCTGCGCGCCTGGGCCGGCGACTACCGCTCCCGGCTCCTCGCCCACGCGGGCGTGCTCCCGCTCGTCGTCACCCGCCGCAACCCGGCCGCGCTCGCCGCGACCGTCGCGTCCCTGCGGGAGGTGATGCGGCAGGGCGGCGTGCGCGAGGACTCCGCCGCGGTCGCCGCGCACACACTGCTCGGCTACGTCATCGGGCACGCCGCCCTGGAGGTCCGCGGGACGGCGGAGGACGGCGCCGACCGCGCCGTCGACTGGGACGCCCGCTTCGCCGCCGGCCTCGACCTCGTCCTCGCCGGCGCCGGGTAGCCGCCCGCGCGGCGGAGCCGGGCAGCGTGCGGGGCTCAGTCCTCGACGACCAGCACCTCGAGGTGCCGGGGGCCGTGCATGCCCTCCGCGCCCGCCATGTCCGCGGCGTACGCGGCCGACGGGCCGCTGATCCAGGTGAGCGGGCGGGCCGGGTCGAGCCGCTCGACCGCCTCCGGGACCGTCCCCACGATCTGCTCGGCCTGCACGACGCACAGGTGGTAGGCGGGCAGCAGGGTGAGGGCGCGGCGGCCCTGCGTCGGGCCGCCGTCCAGCACGACGGTCCCGGTCCGGGCGATCGCGACGGCGCACCCGGTGACGACGCCGTCCGCGGCGGCGAGGGCGTCCACGTCGATCGCCGGTCGGTCCGCCATCGCGCGCACCCCGTCCAGCTCGGCGAGCCAGCCGAACGGCAGGTCCGCCGGGACGACGATCTGCTTGGCCTCGCGTCCCCACAGCGCGGCGGCGACCGCGGTGGCCAGCTCGTCCGCGCCGACGTGCCGCACCGCCGCCCGGTTCTCCGCGAGCCGCTCGCCGAACAGCGCCGGCACGTCCGCGCCGGTCGCCGCCTCCGCGGCGGACAGCCGGCGCGCGTACCCGCGCGGCACCGGCGGGGGCGTGCCGCGCGCCCCGCCGAGCGCGTCCCGCACCCGCCGCAGCACCTCGTCCCGGGAACTCACCCGCGCCTCCTCGCCCACCACGCGCGGAAGGTCTCCGGCGGCGGCGCGGGCAGGTCGCGGGCCTCGGTCCACTTGCCGAGCAGGCCGGGCAGCCGGCGGATCCGGCCGCCGCGCGACATCAGCCGCGCCCAGCGGGTGCCGCGGCGCAGCGCCGCCTCGTACCGGCGCGGCTCGGCCATCGTCCAGGCCAGGCCCCGCATCAGCACCAGCTCCGGCGTCGGGACGGGCCGGTGGCGGCGCGACTCGACCACCCGCCCGCGCAGGTGGACCAGCACCTCCGGGATGTCGATCTTCACCGGGCAGACGTCCGCGCAGGCGCCGCAGAGCGTCGAGGCGAACGGCAGCGACGCCTCGGCGGCCCGCTCCACCCCGCGCAGCTGCGGGGTGAGGATCGCGCCGATCGGCCCGGCGCGGACCGGCCCGTACGGCGCCGGCCCGGTCCGCTCGTAGACGGGGCAGACGTTCAGGCAGGCCGAGCAGCCGATGCAGCGCAGCGCGGCGCGCCCGACCTCGTCGGCGAGGGCCTTCGTGCGGCCGTTGTCGAGCAGCACGAGATGGAACTCGCGGGGCCCGTCGCCGGGGGTGACGCCCGTCCACGACGACACGTACGGCGTCATCGGCGCACCGGACGACGAGCGCGGCAGCAGCTGGAGCAGCACCTCCAGGTCGGCCCAGGTCGGGACCACCTTCTCGATGCCGGCGACGGAGATCAGCGTGTCCGGCAGCGTCAGGCACATCCGGCCGTTGCCCTCCGACTCCAGCAGCACGACCGTGCCGGTCTCCGCCACCAGGAAGTTCGCGCCGGTGACCGCGACGCGCGCGCCGAGGAACCGCTCGCGCAGGTGCAGCCGCGCCGCCTCGGCGAGCGCGGCGGGATCGTCGGACAGGCCCCCGGCGGCGCCGGGGAGCCGCCGGACGAACAGCTCGCGGATCCGGGCGCGGTCGCTGTAGGGCGCCGCGGACGCCGGCCCCGCCGGGTCGTCCTCGCCGAGCCGGGCGACCAGCTCGGCGAACCCGGTCTCCCGGACCGTGACGCCCGCGCGGGCCAGCGCCCCGTTCAGCCCGATCTCCCGGGTGACCGCCGACGTCGACTTGACGACCTCGGACGCCCCGGCGGCCCGCACCAGGCCGGTGACGATCCGGCGCGCCTCGGCCGCGTCGGCCGCCCAGTGCACGCGGCCGCCCGCCTCGGTGACGGCCCGCTCGAGCTCCTCCAGATGCGCGTCGAGCGCGAGCAGCGTCGCGTCCTTGACGGCCCGGCCCGCCTCGCGCAGGTCCTCCCAGTCGGCGGGCCCGGGGTCCGCCGAGCGCCGCTCCCGGACCGCCGCGGCGGCGCCGCGCAGGCCGCGGCGCAGGGCGGTGTCGGCCAGCGCGGCCCGCGCGGCGAC
>NZ_JBEPCJ010000183.1:0-8242 GCF_040299565.1 Spirillospora sp. NPDC000708 | reverse complement strand
GTCGTCGGCGACCTCGGTCAGCAGCTCCCCCGCCCGCCTCTTGAGCCGCTTGGGCCGCGCCTTCTCCGCGACGAGGTGCAGCTGCATGACCGTCCCATGACGAGGAACGTGATCCCCCACGGGCCGGTCAGCGACGCGGTCTGCACGACCGGCGGGACGTCCGCCTGCGTGTAGGCCAGGCTCAGCCACGCGCCGTGCGGGGCGGCCACCGACAGCGCGTACTCCAGCGCCGCCCAGCCCGCCGGGACGGTCAGCGCCGCGAGGAGCGGGAGCCCGCGCAGCAGCAGCCTCCGGAAGGCGAGCGCGAGCAGGCCGAACACCAGCGCGGTGCCGGCGATGATCCCGGCCGCCGCGGGCGGCGGCATCTCCAGGGTGCCGAGGTAGTAGGGCCACATCCGGCTCTGCCCGGCGAGCCAGGCGAGGGACGCGGCGGCGAACGCGGCCCGCCCGCCGGCCCGGGGCGCGAGCCACAGGACGGGCAGCGGGCCGAACCAGGTGAGCCAGGCGACCGGGTGCAGCCCGGTGCCGAGCAGCAGCAGGACGGACGACAGCAGCGTCGAGACGATGGCGGTCATGGAACGAGCGTCGGCCGGGCGGGCCGTCCGCCGCGTCGCCGGGACGAGTGAAACCCCGCCTCACTCCTCCGGAGCCGCTCGCCCGCCGGTACCCGGAGCCGCTCCGCCCGTCAGTCCGCGGGGTCGCCCGGGACGACCAGCCCGGACTCGTAGGCGAACACGACCGCCTGCACCCGGTCCCGCAGCCCGAGCTTGCCCAGCACGTGGCTGACGTGCGTCTTCACCGTGTGCTCGGAGACGACCATCGCCTCGGCGATCTCCGCGTTGGACCGGCCCCGCGCCACCTGCCGCAGCGTCGCGGCCTCCCGCTCGGTCAGCCCGGCGAGCCGTGCCGCGAGCCGCGGGACGACGCCGTGGCCGGGCCGCCGCACCAGGTCCTCGACGAGCCGCCGCGTCACCGCGGGCGCGAGCAGCGCGTCGCCGGCGGCGACGACCCGGACGGCGTCCGCCAGCTCGTCGCGCCGGATGTCCTTCAGCAGGAACCCGCCGGCGCCCGCCCGCAGCGCGTCGTAGACGTGCTCGTCGGAGTCGAACATCGTCAGCACGAGCACCCGGGCGGGCAGCGTCGCGCAGATCCGCTCCGTCGCCTCGATCCCGTTCATCACGGGCATCCGCACGTCCATCACGACGACGTCGGGCCGCAGCTGCGCGGCGGCGCGCACGGCGGCGGCCCCGTCCGCCGCCTCCCCGACGACGGTCATGTCCGGCTGCGCGTCCAGGATCATCGTGAACGCGGCGCGGAAGAGGTCCTGGTCGTCGGCGACGAGGACGCGGAGGGCCGGCTCGTCCGTCACGGGCTCATTCAACCGGAAGCCGGGCCAGGACCGTGAACCCGCGCGGGCCGGGCCCGGCGCGCACGTCTCCGCCGCAGGCGGCCGCGCGCTCGCGCATCCCGGCCAGCCCGTGCCCGGACGCGGCGGGCCCGCCGCCCCGCCCGTCGTCGGCGACCTCGATCTCCAGCGCGTCCCGCCAGCGCACCGCGACGGTCACCGCGCCCACCGGCCCGGCGTGCTTGCGGACGTTGGTGAGCGCCTCCTGCACGATCCGGTACGCGGCGACCCCGGCGTCCGCCGCGACCGGGCGCGGCTCGCCGTCCACGGTCAGCGCGGCCGGCAGCCCGCAGTCGCGGACGAGGTCCGGCAGCGTCGCGAGGCCGGGCTGCGCGCCGCCGGGCGCCGCCGCGTCCTCGCGCAGCGCGTCCAGGATCGCGCGCAGCTGCGCCAGCGCGCCGCGTCCGGTGTCGGCGATCCGCGCGAACGCCTCGTCCGCCCGGTCCGGGCCGGCGAGCGGCGCCGCCTCGGCCTGCACCACCATCAGCCCGACGGAATGGGTGAGGACGTCGTGCATGTCGCGGGCGATGCGGGCCCGCTCGCCGGCGGCGGCCGCCGCCCGCTCCTGCTCCAGCCGGCGCGTCCGCTCGGCGTGCGCGGCGGCCTGCGCGCGGCGGGCCTGCTCGGCCGTCCCGAGCGCGAACGCGGCGGTGAAGGCGGTGCCGAGCAGCGGGTAGACGTCGGAGTCCTCGCCGGGCAGCACGATCGAGACGTACACGGTGGCGGCCAGCAGCGGGACCGACAGCAGCCGCAGCACCGGCCGGCTCAGCGCGGCGATCGTGTAGACGGCCACCAGCGGCCCCCACGGCAGCAGCAGCGGCTTCTGCCACACGACCAGCGCGGTCATCGCGAGGCCCACGACGAGGCCGACGCGCAGCGGGGCGCGCCGCCGCCACAGCACCGGGACGGACGCGAGCAGCGCCAGCGCCACCACCCACCACGGCCGCGCCGCCCACAGCGCCGGCGCCACGGTCGCGGCGGTGACGGCGGCGGCCACCGCCCGGTCGGCGGTCCTCGCGTCGCGCATGCCGCCAGTGTCGGGGACCGGGGCGCCGCGCACCTCACTCGCGCGAGTGAGACACCGCCTCGTCCCCGAGGAGGGGACGGCCGCCCTGGGCCGGCCGCCCGCCCTGCGCGGGGGTGCCGTTCCCGGGCGCTCCGTGCCCGGACGCTCCGTTCCCGCGCACGCCGTGCGCGGCGAACGGGGCGGGCATGCGGGACGGCAGCCGGGCGGTGACGACGAGGCCCCCGCCGGGACGCGGCTCGGCCGTCACGGTCCCGCCGTGCGCGCCCGCGATCGCGCGGACGATCGACAGGCCGAGCCCCGACCCGCGGTCCGAGCGCACCCGGTCGTTGCCCAGCCGGCGGAACGGCTCGAAGATCGTCTCGATCTCGTAGCCCGGCACGGCGGGCCCGGTGTTGGCGACCCGCACCTCCGCCCAGCCGTCCCGGCCGCGCGTCGACACCCACAGCTCGCCGCCCTCGCGGTTGTGCCGGATCGCGTTCTCCACGAGGTTCTGCACGAGCCGCTCGACCAGGACCGGGTCGCCGGTGGTCGGCGCCGGGCCGAGCCGCCGGTCCGCGGTGACCCCGTGCCCGCGGGCCTCCGGCGCGGCCTGGTCCAGGACGTGCCCGGCGATGTCCGCCAGATCCAGCGGGTCCGTGCCGGCCTCGGCGTTCTCCGTCCCGGCGAGCGTGAGCAGCCCGTCGATCAGCCGCTCGTGCCGGGTGTTGACGACCAGCAGCGACTCGCCGAGCCGCTTGACGTCGTCGGTCGCGTCCGGGCGGCGGACCGCCACGTCCACCAGCGTCCGGTTGATGGCGAGCGGGGTGCGCAGCTCGTGCGAGGCGTTCGCGACGAACCGGCGCTGCCCGTCGAACGCGCGGGCGAGGCGGCCGAGCATGGTGTCGAAGGCGTCCGCGAGCTCCTTGACGTCGTCGCGCGGGCCCTCGTAGCCGATCCGCTCGGTGAGGTCGTGGCTGCGCGCCACCCGCCCCGCCGTCTCGGTGATCTTGTGGACGGGGCGCAGCGCCCGGTCCGCCAGCAGCCAGCCGAACCCGAGCCCGGCCGCGCCGACCAGGCCGAGCGCGATCCCGCCCTGCGTCAGCAGCGCGTTCAGCGTGTCGTCCTTGTAGTCGCGTTTCGCCCTCACCAGCACGCCCTGCAGCTGGCCCGGCGTCAGCGCCTTGCCCGCCTGGGGGGCGGTGACCCCGGCGGGCCCCTCCGTGAACACCCGGTCGGTGCCCCCGGTCGGCGTCGGGCCGCTGATCTCCGCCGGGCCGCCGCGCTGCGCCAGGTTGTTCTGCACCAGCAGGTACGTCAGCCCGAGCAGGACGATGCCGGCGCCGAGGAACAGGCCGGTGTAGAGCAGGGTGAGGCGCATCCGGATGGTGGGGCGGACGCGTTCGGCGAGGCGTGTCACGGGATCCGGTACCCCGCTCCCGGCACGGTCTCGATGACCTGCGGCTCGCCGAGCTTGCGGCGCAGCTTCATCAGGGTCACCCGCACGGTGTTGGTGAATGGGTCGGTGTGCTCGTCCCACACCTTCTCCAGCAGCCGCTCCGCCGACACGATCGTCCCGTCCGCGCGCAGCAGCTCGGCGAGCAGCCCGAACTCCTTGCGCGCCAGCCGCACGTACCGGCCGTCCCGCACGACCTCCTGTCGGGACGGGTCCAGCCGGATGCCCGCCCGCTCCAGCGCGGGCGGCGCCGCCGGGCGGGCCCGCCGGCCGAGCGCCAGGATCCGCGCGACCAGCTCCTCGAACGCGAACGGCTTCGTCAGGTAGTCGTCCGCGCCGATCCGCAGGCCGTCGACCCGCGCGGGGACCGCCGCCGCGGCGGTGAGCATCAGCACCCGCACCAGCGCGCCCGACTCCACCACCGCGCGGCACACGTCGTCGCCGTGCACCACCGGCAGGTCGCGGTCCAGGACGAGAACGTCGTAGTCGTTGACGCCGAGCCGCTCCAGCGCCGCGTCCCCGTCGTACACCACGTCCACCGCCAGCGCCTCCGCCCGCAGGCCCTCGGCGATCGAGTCGGCGAGCATCCGCTCGTCCTCGGCGACCAATACGCGCACCGTGCCGTCCTCCGCCTCGCCCGTCACCCTTCGGCCACAGCCTCCGGCATCGGGCGTAACGCCGGCATAACGAGTTCCGGTTACGGCGGGGTTACCCGCCGGCCGCTGGACTTGCGGTCGCCGCCGGCGTCCGCCCGGCGGCCCGGAGGAGACCGACCGATGAGACGGAACACGCTCGCGATGCTGGCCCTGCTGCCCGCCCTCGCCCTGGGGCTCCAGGGATGCGGCGGCGGGAACGACGGCGGGACCGGCGCTTCCAAGAAGGCGAGCGACGAGGCCAAGATGCGCAAGTTCGCCCAGTGCATGCGCGACAACGGCGTCGACATGCAGGACCCGAAGGACGGCCGCGTCGAGATCAGGGCGAGCGCGAAGCCCGGGAGCGGGCCGGCGCGCACCGACCCCAAGATCGAGGCGGCGCAGAAGAAGTGCGCCCACCTCATGCCGAACGGCGGGAAGCCGCGCAGGCCGTCCGCGGCGGACCTGGCCAAGATGCGCGCCTACTCCAAGTGCATGCGCGACAACGGCGTCACCGCCTTCCCCGACCCGAAGCCCGACGGCGGCATGCAGCTGCGGGTCGGCGAGGGCACCGGGATCGACCCGCAGAGCCAGACGTTCAAGAACGCCGACGAGGCGTGCAAGAAGTACCAGCCGGGCGGCGGCAAGGGCCCGCGGTTCTCCAGCGGGGGCGGGAAGTGAGCCGCAGGCGCACGGCCGCGCTCGGCGCGGCGGGCGTCGTGGTCGTCGGCGGCGCCGGCCTCGCCGCCGCCGGGCTGGGCGGCGGCGACGGCCCGTCCGCCCGGCACGGCGCGCTGCCGCCCGCGACGGCGGCGGTCGAGCGCACCACGCTCGTGGAGACCCAGAAGGTGGACGGGACGCTCGGCTACGGCTCCGCCCGTACCGTGTCCGCCCAGGGGCGCGGCACGCTGACCTGGCTGGCCGGGGAAGGGGCCGTGGTCACGCGCGGCCGGCCGGTGTACAAGGTCGACAACGAGCCCGTGCCGCTGCTGTACGGGAGGCTGCCCCTCTACCGGACCCTCGCCGACGGGACGAAGGGCGCCGACGTCCTCCAGTTCGAGCGGAACCTCGCCGCACTCGGCTACACCGGGTTCACCGTCGACAAGACCTACAGCTCCGCCACCGCGGACGCCGTCAAGCGCTGGCAGGACGATCTCGGCGTCGACGAGACCGGGAAGGTCGCGCCGGGGTCCGTGGTGATCGCGGCCGGCCGGATCCGCGTCGCCGACCACAAGGCGCAGGTCGGCGACAAGGCCGGCGGAGCCGTCCTCACCTGCACGGGCACGACCCGCGTCGTCGGCGTCGACCTCGACGTCCGGTACCAGCGGCTCGCCAGGACGGGCGCCAAGGTCGAGATCGTCCTGCCCGACGACCGGACCGCCCAGGGCACCATCACCTCCGTCGGGAAGGTCGCCGAGCAGGGGCACGGCGACGACCCCACCACCGTCCACCTCACCATCGCCGTCACCGGCCGGCGGTCGCTCGGCTCCTACGACAAGGCGCCCGTCGGCGTGAACCTGATCGCCGGCCGGCACCCGGGCGTCCTCGCCGTGCCGGTCGCCGCGCTCCTCGCGCAGGGCGACGGCGGCTACGCGGTACAGGTCGTCCAGAACGGGACGGTCCGGACGGTCCCCGTCGAGACCGGCGTGTTCGCCGGCGGGAAGGTCGAGGTCTCCGGATCCGGGCTGGCCGAGGGCATGAAAGTGGGGGTCCCCGCGTGACACCGGTGGTCGAACTGCGCGAGGTCACCAAGACCTACCCCGGCGGCGTCACCGCGCTGGACCGGGTGTCGGTCACCGTGCGGGCGGGCGAGCTCGTCGCGATCGCCGGGCCGTCCGGCTCCGGCAAGTCCACGATGCTGCACCTGCTCGGCACGCTCGACCGGCCGAGCGCCGGCACCGTGCTCGTCGAGGGCCGGGACGCGTCCGCGATGAGCGACCGCCGCCTGTCCGCGCTGCGGGCGAGCCGCATCGGGTTCGTCTTCCAGCACTTCCACCTCGCGGCCGGGGTCGCCGCGCTCGACAACGTCGCCGACGGCCTGCTGTACGGGGGCGTGCCGCTCGCGCAGCGGCGCCGGCGGGCCCGCCTCGCGCTGGAGCGCGTCGGCCTCGGGCACCGCCTCGACCACCGGCCGCACCAGCTGTCCGGCGGCGAGCGGCAGCGGGTCGCGATCGCCCGCGCCGTCGTCGGCGAACCGGCGATCCTGCTCGCCGACGAGCCGACCGGCGCGCTGGACTCGGCGTCCGGCGCCGGCGTCCTCGGCCTGCTGCGCGAGCTGGCCGGCGGCGGCACCGCCGTCGTCGTCATCACCCACGACCGCGACATCGCCGCGTCGCTGCCCCGGCAGGTGCGGATGCGCGACGGGCGGATCGTCCGCGACGACGCCGGACTGGAGGCCGCTCGATGACCCCCGCCGCACCGCCCCGCCGAGGCGGCGACGCCCCGGCCCGCCTCAGCCCGCCCGACGTCCTGCGCGTCGGCGCCGCCGGGCTCCGCGCCCGCCCGCTGCGCGTGTTCCTGTCGGCCCTCGGGATCGCGATCGGCATCGCCGCCATGATCGCGGTGGTCGGCATCTCCACGTCCAGCCGCGCCCAGCTCCAGGCCACCCTGGACCGGCTCGGCACGAACCTGCTGACCGTGGCGCCCGGCAAGGACCTGTTCGGCGACAACAGCGAGCTGCCCGAGGAGTCCACCGGCATGGTCGGGCGGATGACCGACGTCGAGTCGGCGTCCGCCACCGGCAAGCTGGAGGACACCGACGTCTACCGCAACGACCACATCCCCGAAGGCCAGACCGGCGGCATCTCGGTGCTCGCCGCCCGGCTGGACCTGCCCCGCACCATCGGCCTCACCATGGCCGCCGGAACCTGGCTCAACGCCGGCACGGCCCGCTACCCCGCGGTCGTCATCGGCTCGGACGCGGCGCAGGCGCTCGGCGTCTCCACGCCCGGCGTCCAGGTCTGGCTCGGCGCGCAGTGGTTCACCGTCGTCGGGATCCTGAACCCGAACCAGCTCGCGCCGGAACTGGACAGCGCCGCCCTCGTCGGCTGGGACGCCGCCGCGACCCACCTCGGCTTCGACGGCCACCCCACCACCGTCTACGCCCGCGCCCGCAAGGACGCGGTGGAGAAGGCGCAGAACCTGCTCGCCGCGACCGCCAACCCGCAGTCGCCCACCGAGGTCGAGGTCAGCCGCCCCTCCGACGCGCTGGCCGCGCAGAACGCGGCGAACGCGACGTTCACCGCGCTGCTGCTCGGCCTCGGCGGCGTCGCGCTCCTGGTCGGCGGCGTCGGCGTCGCCAACACCATGGTGATCTCCGTGCTGGAGCGCCGCGCCGAGATCGGGCTGCGCCGCTCGCTCGGCGCGACCCGCGGCCAGGTCCGGCTCCAGTTCCTCACCGAGTCGCAGATGCTCGCGGGGCTCGGCGGCGTCGGCGGCGTCGCCCTCGGCACCGCCGTCACCGCGGTGTTCGCGGTCGTGCAGGGCTGGCCGACGGTCGTCCCGCTCTGGGCGATGGCGGGGGGCGTCCTCGCCACCCTCCTCATCGGCGCCGTCGCCGGCCTTTACCCGGCGATCCGCGCCGCCCGCCTCCCCCCGACCGAGGCCCTGGGGGCCGTGTGACCCAGGGGGCGACCCCCTGGAACCCCCGTCACGGTCGGGAGGCTGTTTCCCGCTCCGCTGGCGCTCCGCGCGAAACTGCCTCCCGACCGTCGGGCGTGCCCGTGGGGCTTTTACCTCACGCCGTA
>NZ_JBEPCJ010000182.1:0-8528 GCF_040299565.1 Spirillospora sp. NPDC000708 | reverse complement strand
GGGGGGGGCGCCCCCCCCCCCCCCGGCCCCCGCCCACGACGCGTTCGGGCCCTCGACCAGGCCCGCCTGATCAAGCGCTCGCGATCAGGCGTCCACCTTGAGGTGGGAGGGGAGCTCGCCGGTCCCCTTGGCCCACTGGTGGGCGGCGGCGCGGGTGGCCACCAGCCGCGCGACCTCCACGCCGACGCCCACCACGACCGCCCAGCCGATCGCCTCGGCCAGCGCCACGTCCGGCGACTCGGGGTTGGTCGGCGGCTCCTTGCCGGTGCTCTTCTTCCACACGAGCGTGATCGCCTTCTTCGCGGCCCAGCCGCTCGCGAAGGCCGCGGCGCCGGCCATCACGCGATAGCCGATGTCGCCCTTGTCCGCCATCATCGTCCTCCAGTCGTCCTGTCGCCTCCGACGCTACCGGAACGCCCCGCTCCGGGCGGGAAAGGCCGCCGCGTCGGCGCGGGCAAGTGGCATGCGGAGGGGACGGATGTCAATACCATTGCCCCATGACAGAGCAGCCGCGTACGCCGAGCGTCCCTCCCAAGCCCTCCCTGGACGGCCTGGAGGACAAGTGGGTACGCGCCTGGGAGGACGCCGGCGTCTACCGCTTCGACCGCACCCGGCCGCGCGGCGAGGTCTACTCGATCGACACCCCGCCGCCCACCGTGAGCGGCTCCCTCCACGTCGGCCACGTCTTCTCCTACACCCATACCGACACCGTCGCCCGCTTCCACCGCATGCGCGGTCGCGCCGTCTTCTACCCGATGGGCTGGGACGATAACGGGCTGCCCACCGAGCGTCGCGTGCAGAACTACTTCGGTGTGCGGTGCGAGCCGTCGCTGCCCTACGACCCGGAGTTCGAGCCGCCGGCCAAGCCCGACCCGAAGCGCCAGGTCCCGGTGTCGCGGCGGAACTTCATCGAGCTGTGCGAGCGGCTCACCGAGGTCGACGAGAAGGCGTTCGAGGAGATGTGGCGCCGCGTCGGCCTGTCGGTCGACTGGACCCACCTCTACTCCACCATCGGCGAGGCGTCCCGGACGGCGTCGCAGCGCGCCTTCCTGCGGAACCTGGCGCGCGGCGAGGCGTACGTGTCGGAGGCGCCGACGCTGTGGGACGTGACGTTCCGCACGGCCGTCGCGCAGGCCGAGCTGGAGGACCGCGAGCAGCCGGGCGCGTTCCACCGGATCCGGTTCCACGGCGACGAGCGGCCCGTCTACGTCGAGACGACGCGCCCGGAGCTGCTGCCGGCGTGCGTGGCGCTGGTCGCGCACCCCGACGACGAGCGGTACCAGGAGCTGTTCGGGACGATGGTCCGCACGCCGCTGTTCGGCGTCGAGGTGCCGGTCCTCGGGCACCGGCTCGCCGAGCCCGACAAGGGGTCGGGCATCGCGATGATCTGCACGTTCGGCGACGTCACGGACGTCACCTGGTGGCGCGAGCTGAACCTGCCGACCCGGGCGGTGATCGGCTGGGACGGCCGGCTGTCGGCCGAGCCGCCGGCGGGCGTCCCGGCGGGGCCGTACGCGGAGCTGGCCGGCAGGACGGTGTTCTCCGCCAAGGAGCGCGTCGTCGAGATGCTCCGCGAGTCCGGTGACCTGGACGGCGAGCCGCGCAAGATCAGCCGTCCGGTGAAGTTCTACGAGAAGGGCAACAAGCCGCTCGAGATCGTCACGACCCGGCAGTGGTACATCCGCAACGGCGGGCGCGACGCCGCGACCCGCGCCGAGCTGCTCGCGCGCGGCGCGGAGCTGAACTGGCACCCGCCGTACATGCGGGCCCGCTACGAGAACTGGGTGGAGGGCCTGAACGGCGACTGGCTGATCTCCCGGCAGCGGTTCTTCGGCGTGCCGATCCCGGTCTGGTACCCGCTGGACGCGGTCGGGGAGCCGCGCTACGACGCGCCGATCGTCCCGCCGGAGGACGCGCTGCCCGTCGACCCGTCCTCCGACGTCCCGCCGGGCTTCACCGAGGACCAGCGCGGTAAGCCGAACGGCTTCACCGGCGACCCGGACGTCATGGACACCTGGGCGACGTCGTCGCTGACGCCGCAGATCGCGGGCGGCTGGGAGCGCGACGCCGACCTGTTCTCCCGGGTGTTCCCCTACGACCTGCGGCCGCAGGCGCACGACATCATCCGGACGTGGCTGTTCTCGACGGTCGTCCGGTCGCATCTGGAGCACGGGTCGCTGCCGTGGACGGACACGGCGCTGTCGGGCTGGATCCTCGACCCGGACCGCAAGAAGATGTCGAAGTCCAAGGGGAACGTCGTCACCCCGATCGACCTGCTGCGCGAGTACGGCTCGGACGCCGTCCGGTACTGGGCGGCGAGCGGCCGGCCCGGCACCGACACCGCGTTCGACACCGGCCAGATCAAGGTCGGCCGGCGGCTCGCCATCAAGATCCTCAACGCGTCGAAGTTCGTGCTGGGGCTCGGCGAGGTGGACCGGGACGCGGCGGTGACCGAGCCGCTGGACCGGGCGATGCTGGCGTCGCTGTCCGGCGTCGTCGCGGACGCGACGGAGGCGTTCGAGGGCTACGACTACACGCGCGCCCTGGAGCGCACGGAGCGGTTCTTCTGGGAGTTCTGCGACGACTACCTGGAGCTGGTCAAGGCCCGCGCGTACGGGGAGGGGCCGGAGGCGCAGTCGGCGCGCGCGGCGCTGCGGTCGGCGCTGTCGGTGCTGCTGCGGCTGTTCGCGCCGGTGCTGCCGTTCGTGACCGAGGAGGTCTGGTCGTGGTGGCGGAAGGGCTCGGTGCACGCCGCGTCCTGGCCGCTGCCGGGCGAGCTGCCCGCGGGCGGCGACCCGGCGGTGCTCGCCGCGACCGGTGAGGCGCTGCGGCAGGTCCGCAAGGCCAAGTCGGAGGCGAAGGCGTCGATGCGCGCGGACGTGTCGCGGGCCGTGGTGCGCGGCGCGGAGGCCGGCCGGGTCTCCCGTTCCGATCTCGCCGCCGCGGGGCGGATCGCCGAGCTGACGCTGGAGAGCGCGCCCGCCGACCTGACGGTGGACGTGACGCTGGCGCCCGCCGGCTGAACCCGCCGGGCCGTCCGGTCCCGCGCGGCGCGCGGGACCGGACCGCGCCGGACCAGGCGGCGGCGTCCCGGCGGGGTCAGATCGCGCAGGGCAGGTGCTTGATCCCGTTGATGAAGCTGGAGAACAGCCGGTCGGGCTCCCCGGTCGCGCGGATCCGCGGGACGCGGGTGAACAGCTCGCGGTACATCACCGTGATCTCGCGGCGGGCGAGGTTGGCGCCGAGGCAGAAGTGCGGCCCGGGGCCGCCGAACCCGACGTGCGGGTTCGGCGAGCGGGTGATGTCGAACGCGTCCGGGTTCTCGAAGACCGTCTCGTCGCGGTTCGCGGAGTTGTAGAAGAGCAGGACCTTGTCGCCCGCCTTGTACTCGTGGCCGTTCATCTCGTGGTCGCGGGTCAGCGTCCGGCGGAACTGGATGACCGGCGTCGCCATCCGGACGATCTCCTCGACCGCGCCCGGGATGTGCGCGTCGAAGTCCTCCAGCAGCAGCGCGCGCTGCTCGGGGTTGTCGGTCAGCAGCTTCAGCCCGTGCGACATCGCGTTGCGGGTCGTCTCGTTGCCGGCGACGACGAGCAGGATGAAGAACGAGCCGATCTCCTGGTCGGTCAGCGACTCGCCGTCCACGTTCGCCGAGATCAGCGCCGACACCAGGTCGTCGCCGGGATTCCTGCGGCGCTGCCGGGCCAGCTTCATCGCCAGGTGGTTCAGCTCGTACCCGGCGGCCAGCACCTTGAGCAGCCCGTAGAGGGCGCCCATGCGGGTGATGCCGTCGCGCGCGTAGTTCTTGCCGCCCATGTACTCGGGGTCGCCGAGGCCGAGGATGAGGTTCGTCCGGTCGTACACCATCGGGCGGACGTGCTCGGGGATCCCCATCATGTCGCAGATGACCTGCAGCGGGAGCCGCGCCGCGACGTCGGTGACGAAGTCGGTCGAGCCCTTGGCGAGCAGGTCGTCGACGATCCGGGTGGCGCTGCGCTGGAGGTCGTCCTCCGTCTTCTCCAGGACGCGGGGGGTGAACGCCCGCGACACGATCCGGCGGATCTTGGCGTGCCGCGGGTCGTCCATGTTGATCATCGAGCCGAAGTAGCGGGCGAGGAACCGCGGCAGGTCCGCGATGCTGTTGGAGCACGGCTCGCTGCTGAAGATCTGCGGCGTCCGGCTCGCCTCGACCACGTCGGCGTGCCGGGCCAGCGCGTAGAAGCCGGCGCCCGACTTGACGAACGGCAGCTTCAGCTCCTGGAAGAACGCGGGGTGGTCCCGCTCGCGCAGCCGGGCGAAGGCGGCCAGCCGCCGCTCCTGGGGCAGGGCCCAGAACTCCAGCGTGGACAGGTTGCCGTCGATCTCGTCCCGCGCAGCGGTCGTCACGCCCGCTCACCGCCCTCGGCGTCGTGTCCAGAATCGGGTTCGGTTTCTATCGAACCGGCGTCCAATGGAGCCGTCAAGGCGAACCCGGCGATTCAGGCCGCCGGCGCCGCCGTCCGCCCGTGCAGGACGGCGCGCTCCACCGCCGTCCACGTGCCGGACGCCAGCAGGTACAGCACGGCGGCCAGCGGCACGAACGCGGCGAAGACCACCGTCCCGAACGGCGCCACCCGGGCCAGCGCGCCCGCCGCCCCGGCCGGAGCGGTCCGCGCGGCCCGCCGCGACGACCACACCGCCAGCGCCGCGAGCAGCGCGAACAGGCCGAGGAACACCAGCGACGGCGGCGCGAACAGACCGCCGCCGACCAGCCCGATCCAGTTCTGCCCCAGCGGCGCGCCGAGCAACGTGTGCGCGAGCAGGACGTTCTGGTGCCCCGCCACCGTCGCCGACCGGAACAGCCGGTACATCACCATGAAGAACGGCACCTGCGCGAACATCGGCAGGCATCCCGACAGCGGGGTCGCGCCCTCCGCCTCGTACAGCGCGGCCGTCTCCCGCTGGAGCCGCCGCGGGTCCCGCCCGTGCTTCTTCTGCAGGGCCTGGACCTGGGGCAGCAGCCGCGCCCGGGTCCGCTCGCCGCGGGCGGCCGAGACGGCGAGCGGCAGCATCGCCAGCCGGACCAGGAGCGTGAACAGGAGGATCGCGGCGGCGGGCGCGGACGGGCCGGCGACCGGGCCGATGCCGTCGGCCAGTCCCTTGACCAGGGTGTACGCGAGCGAAACGGGAACGTCGAACACGGGCATGAGCACCTTCCGGTGGGAGGGGGATCGAGGGCGTGCCGGCCGCGCTCAGGCGGCCGCGATCTCCGCTCCCGGTGCCCGCGGGCGGGGGCGTCCCGCCGCGTCCGGATCGCGCTGCGGGAGGAAGGCGGTCCGCAGCGTCCGTTCCCGCAAGGTCGTCCGCACGCGCGCCAGTGCCGCCCGGTGGCCCGGCCCGGCCGCGCGCACACGCACCACGGCCAGGACGACCAGTCCCGCCACGGTGACCGTCGCCAGCGCCACCAGCACCGGCTGCCCCGGCGCCGTCCCGGCCCACTCGGCCGCGGCGAGCACCCGCAGCAGCGCGGCGACCACCAGCGACCAGAACACGAACGGACCTTCCTGACGATACGGACTATCCACAGTGTCCCACTCATCCCCGCCGGTACGCCATCGGTGCCGGGTGCCGGCGGGGAAACGGGGTAGGGTCGCGCGCGAAACAGGACGCGAGGGCGTTTCACATGCGGCCCGCCGCCCTCGGCCCCGGTATTGTCGTGTGGCTTCTCGGCGGGACCGCCGGAACGCTCCCGAACGCGAGGTGGACGTTGGGCAAGGTCGATGTGCTGATCAAGCGGCTCGATCCCGGGCTGCCCCTGCCGCAGTACGCGCACGCGGGCGACGCGGGCGCCGATCTGGTCGCCGCCGAGGACGTCGAGCTGCCGCCGGGAGAGCGCGCCGTCGTCCCCACGGGCATGGCGATCGCGCTGCCCGACGGCTACGCCGCTTTCATTCACCCCAGGTCCGGTTTGGGCGCTAGGTTGGGGGTCACCATAGTCAACGCACCCGGTACGGTCGACGCCGGCTATCGGGGTGAGATCAAGGTGACCCTGCTGAACACCGACCGCCGCGCCACCGTGCGGCTGCGGCGCGGCGACCGCATCGCGCAGATGGTCGTGCAGCGGGTGGAACAGGCTGTGTTCCACGAGGTCGCCGACCTTCCCGGATCGGCCCGCGGGACCGGCGGATTCGGCTCCACGGGCGGGTACGGCGGGCCGGAGGCTCCCGGGCATGGGTGACACTGGTAACGAGCACAGTCGAGAAGGAGCGTGAGTCGTGGCTTTTGGACGTCGCCGGCAGGCCGAGGAGCCCGAGAAGGGGCCCGAGGCGACCGAGGAACCGGCGGAGGCCGTTGACGAGGCCGCCGAGGAGGCTCCCGCCGAGGCCGCGAAGGCCGAGGGCGGGCCCTGGGACTCCGAGGACTCCTTCCCCGAGATGCAGCGCCTGGACTTCGGCTCGATGCGGGTGCCGATCGCGCCGGGGCTCGGTTTCCAGGTGAACTTCGAGGCCACCCAGGTCGACGAGGAGGGCAACCCCCTCGACGGCCGGCCGGTCGCGGTGCTCGTCCAGTACGAGGAGAGCGCCATGCAGCTCCAGGTGTTCGCCGCGCCCAAGCGCAGCGGCATCTGGGACGACGTGCGCCGCGAGACCGCCAAGGACATCGAGGAGGAGGCGCAGGGGCAGACCCAGGAGGGCGAGGGGCCGTTCGGTCCCGAGCTGCTGGCGATGATCCCCGCCGCGCTGACCGAGGAGGTCCTCGCGGAGATGCCGCAGGAGGTCCGCGAGCAGATCCCGCAGGAGTTCGTCGACCAGGGCTGGGCGCCGCAGATCATCCGCTTCCTCGGCGTCGACGGCCCCCGCTGGTTCCTCCAGGCCGTGGTGCAGGGCGCCGCGATCGAGGACGAGGAGCAGTGGCAGGTCCTGGAGGACGTGCTGCGCGGCGTGGTCGTCGTCCGCGGCGACGCGCCGATGCCGCCGCGCGACCTGCTCGAGCTGCAGATCCCCAAGGAGTTCAGCGAGGCCGGGGAGAACGGCGAGGAGCAGGGCGGCGAGGAGACCTTCAACCCGTTCGAGCGCGGCCCCGAGATCACCGAGGTCCGCTGACCCGGGACCCCGTTGCGGGCCCCGTCCCGGGACCGCCGTCGCCCGCCGGGCCGTGCGCCGCTTTTCGGTCACACGGCCGGCGGGTTTCTGCGGTCCGGGGGGCGCCGGGTTCCTTGCGTCCGCCGCCCCCCGGGTGGTCAATCGGGACATGTCGAAGAGAACGCGGAAGCGCCGGGCCCGCAAGCGCAGCAAGCACAACAAGGGCAAGCGGCCCAACGCACGGCACTGAGCCGCGCGCCGGGTCGCGGTCGCCGCGCTCAGGCCGCGTTCGGCGCCGTCACCCTCCGATCATCTCGAAGGGCATGGCGTGCTCCACGCCCACGGCCCGTCCGGTCGGTTCGACGATGCCGGTGAGGAACGCGGCGGCGTCGAAGCCCGCGCCGAGGTTGCCGAAGTACACCTCGTGCGCCAGCAGCGAGTCGATGCCGTCCTGCAGATGGCCGGTGACGTCCACGTAGTGCCCGGCCTGCGGCGACCCGCCGAACAGCGCGAACCGGACGCCCTGCCACGGCTCCAGGCCGAGGTCGCGGAACACCCAGCGGTTCGCCGCGTCCCTGATCGCGTCGGCGACCGCGAGGCCGAGCACCCGGTGGTCGGCCATGTTGAAGCCGCCGCCGGGGAAGGTCTCCCGGAAGTTCACCGACAGCACCACCTCGGGCCGGTGCCGCCGGATCGCCGCCGCGAGGAGGCGCCGCAGCGGCAGCCCGTACTCCAGCACGCCGTCCCGCAGGTCCAGGAACTCGACGTTCTCGACGCCGACCCGGCGGGCCGCCTCGATCTGCTCCAGGGTGCGGACACGGCGCACCTCGTCCGGGTCCATGCCGTCGATCCCGGCCTCGCCCCGGGTCGCCAGCACCTGCGTCACGCTCTTGCCCTGGGACGTCCATTTCGCGACCGCGGTCGAGCCGCCGTACTCCAGGTCGTCGGGGTGCGCGACGATCGCCAGCGCCCTGTCCCAGTCCTCCGGTACCGGTTCCATGGCCCCATCCTGGCGGACGGGCGGCGGCCGCCGAAGCTCCTAAGATCGCGCCATGACATCGGCGCCGGAACCCGTCCGTCCCGCGGGCCTGCTCGATTCCGGGACCGCGCCCGCCGCACCGCCCGCGCCGGACGGTGCGCCCGCGTTGACCGGGCCGCCCGAGGCGGCGCTCGCGCTGGCGCGCCTCCACCTGCGCGGGCACGTCCGGACCTGGCCGGAATGGCGGTCCGCCGGCCTGCCGGAGGCGGTCCGCACCGCGTGGCTGAGCGCCGAGATCGCCGCGGGCCGCACGGACGTTCGCGACGAACCGGCGGGCGAACCGCTCTACCAGGCGGTGCGGGCCCTCCACGCGGCCGACGCGGACGACCCCGGGGCGCTCGTCCGCGCCCTCGCCGGACGGCCCGACGCCGTGCCGCGCGCGGAGGCCGTCCGGCTCGCGCGCGAGGCACTGGACGCGGCGCTGCTGC
>NZ_JBEPCJ010000181.1:0-8645 GCF_040299565.1 Spirillospora sp. NPDC000708 | reverse complement strand
CGTCCGCGAACTGGGCGCGGTCGCGGGCCCGGCGCCGGGGCGCGCGGGCGGGGCGGGGGCCCCCGGCGGCCCCCGCACCGCCAGGGCGCCCTCGCCGGCCGCCCGCCGCGCCGCCCGCCCGTGCCGCTTCGGGCGTGACGTCGGCGGAGGTCATCGGCCGGTCACTTGCCCATCTGCTGCTGGGCCGCTTCCAGCTTCGACTTGATCTCGGCGTCGGTGACGGCGCGGCCCGCGGCCGCGTCGGCGAACAGCTCCTTCATCGCGGTGCCGACTGCGGTCTCGAACTGGCTCTCGGCAGGCACCTGCGGCAGCGGCGCGGCGTGCGAGGCGAGGATGTCCTTGAACACCTTGAGGTCGGCGGTGTCGAAGGCGGGGTCGTTCTGCGCGGCGGTGACCGACGGCAGCGACCCGTACGCCTTGTTGAGGATCTTCTGCTCGTCGTCGCTGGTCATGAACTTGACGAACTTCAGGGCGCCGCCGCGGTTCCCGGTGTTCTTGAAGACCGCGATGTTGATGCCGGCGACCATGGAGGTGACGGGGCGGCCGCCGGGCGGCAGGGGCGAGGGCGCCGGGATCGGGACCACGCCCCACTCGCCGGGCTTCATGCCGAGGTTGGTGAAGCCGCTGGTGGTCGCCTGCCACATGAGCATCGCCGCCTTGCCGGTGGCGAAGTCGTTGAGGGACTGGTTGGCCGAGTACTCGGCGTTGCCCGGCGCGGCGATCTTCTCGGTGCCGAGCAGCCCGACGTAGGACTTGATCGCCGCGACGGCCTGCGGGGTGGCGAACTGCGGCTTGCCGTCGGCGGTGAAGAAGTCGGCGCCGTACATCTGGCCGATGTTGAACGCGGCGTGCACGTTCTCGGGGATGCTCGCGCCCTCGACCGCGATGCCGTGCACGTTCCCCTTGGTCAGCCGGTGCCCGTCGTCGACCATCTCCTGCCAGGTCTTCGGTGGGTCGAGCTTGGCGTCGGCGAACATCTTCTTGTTGTAGTAGAGGCCGTAGGCGAGGGAGTAGAGCGGCACGGCCGCCGGGTCCTTGCCCTTCGCGCCGGCGCTGGCGAGCGCCGCGGGCACGAACCGCTGGGCCCCGCCGACCTCGGCGATCGTCTTGGCGTCGAACGGCAGCAGCCCGCCGGTCGCCTGCAGGGACGCCGACCAGGTGTTGCCGATGTTGAGGACGTCCGGGCCCTGCCCGGAGGTGGTGGCGGCGAGGATGCGGTTGAGCAGGTCCGTCCACGGGACGACCTCGAGCTTGACCTTGATCCCGGTCTGCTTCTCGAACTTGGCCAGCTCGGGGCCGAGGACGCGCTGGTCCGCCGCGATGTCGGTGCCCTGGTTGCTGGCCCAGTAGGTCAGCGTCTTCGATGAGCCGCCCCCGCCGCCGGAGGTCGTCCCGCCGCCGCAGGCGGCGGCTGCCAGCAGGAGTCCGGCGGCCCCTGCGGTGAGGGCCGTCGCGGTGCGGCGCGGCCGGCGCGCGCGCCGGCCGGGACGGGAGGTCGGTGCGGTGGCGGGCGGGTGTTCCCCGGGGGATGTCGCGCTGTGTCCGGACGCCGGTGAGGTGGGGTGGCGCATCGGCTCGGCCTTCCGCGTAGGAGTGGGGTGCGTCACTCGGGAGAGTTACGTCACACCTTATTTCACGGCGTGATCTAAGCAGTGACATAATTCCGGGGTCAAGACCTGAGAACCTTCCGGGGGACGCGGCCGCCGAGCCGCGGCGAAAGGGGGCCCGATGCCGGACCGGCGCCGCAGGACCGTGCGCGATCTGCGCCGCACCAACCGCTCGGTGCTGCTGCGCAGGCTCTACTTCGACGGCCCGCTCAGCCGCCAGGACCTGGCGCGCGAGACCGGGCTCAGCCCCGCGTCGGTCAGCAACGTCGTCGGCGAGCTGATCGAGGCGGGCCTGGTCGCGGAGGCCGGCAGCGTAGAGTCCGACGGGGGCCGACCGCGGGTGCTGCTGAAGGTCGCGGCCGGTTTCGGCCACCTGGTCGGCGTGGACGTCGGCGAGACGCGCGTGATGGTCGAGCTGTTCGACCTCGACCTCACCCAGCTCGCAAAGGCCGACCTGCCGCTCGGCGACGGCGGGCACGACGACCGCGCCGTGGCGCGGCACATCCTGGCGGGGCTGGCCGACGTCATCGGGCGCGCCTCGGTCGACCCGTCCACCATCATCGGCGTCGGGGTCGGCGTCCCGGGCGTCGTCGAGCACCGCGCGGCCGAGGGCGGCACCGAGGCGGTGGTGCACTGCCAGACGATCGGCTGGGACGGGGTGCCGCTGGAGCGGATGCTCCGGGAGGGCACCGGCCTGCCGCTGTTCGTCGACAACGGCGCGACCGCGCTCGGCCAGGCGGAGATGTGGTTCGGCGCCGGGCGGGGGCACCGCAACGCGGTGGTCGCGCTCATCGGGTCGGGCGTCGGCTCCGCGGTGATGATCGACGGCTCGCCCTACCGGGGCGCGGCGGGCAGCGCCGGCGAGTGGGGGCACACGACGTCGCGGGTCGGCGGCGTGCCGTGCCGGTGCGGGTCGCTCGGCTGCCTGGAGGCCTACGTGGGCGCCGCGGCGCTGCTGGAGCGCTACCGCGCCGCGGGCGGGCCCGCCGGCGCCGACGAGGAGACCGCGCTCGCCGGGCTGCTGGACGATCCGTCGCCGGCCGCGGTGGAGCTGCGCGCCGACATCGCCGAGCACCTCGGCGCGGGCGTCGCGGACCTGGTCAATCTGTTCAGCCCCGAGAAGATCATCATCGGCGGGTGGGCGGGGCTGCTGCTCGGCGGCCGGATGCTCGACCGGATCGTGGACGCCACCGCCCGGTACGCGCTGCGGCAGCCCTTCGCGCAGACCTCCGTCGAGCCGTGCCACCTCGGCCCGGAGGCCGTCGCGGTGGGCGCGGCGACGCTGCCCCTCGCGCACCTGCTCGACGCGGGCGGCGAGCAGGCCGCCCCGCCCGCGCCCCCGGTTCAGCCGTCGGCGGGACGGGTGGCGCGCAGGGAGTACATCAATGGGACGCGCGGGCGGCCCGCCGGCAGCCGGTAGATCGCGCCGTCGCGCTCCAGGGACGTGAAGCGCCGGAACAGCGTGTGGTCGTGCTCGTGCAGGAAGTCGACGCGGAGCCCGGCGGCGGCGAGGGCGCTGACGACCTCGCCGATCCCGTGGTGGAACTGCACCGACCGGGTGTTGCGGGTGTCCTGGTCGCCGTCGGTGTAGGTGCCGGGCTCGTCCCAGACCTGCGGCGAGGTGTCGAAGTAGTCGTAGGCGACGGTGGTGCCGTCCGCCTCGTCGAGGATGTTAGCGAACGGGTGGAAGCGGCGGCCCGCCACGTCGCCGACCTCGGCGATCTCGAAGTCGCGCAGCGCCGTCCCGCCCGCGCGGAAGCCGGCGACGTCGTAGAAGTCGCTGGCGACGTGGATGGCGACCCGTTCGTCCCACAGCGCGCGGTTGAGCGCCCGGTAGTCCATTTCCGTCACCGGACAAGGATAATGACAGGGTGACCGCCGGCCGGAAGGACGACTCATGAGCAGCGCGGAACGTCCGGTGCGCGAATGCCTGCTGGACGCCGCCGCCGCGCTCCTCGTCGAGCGCGGCTACCGGGCGGTGCGCATGCAGGACGTCGCCGCCGCGGCCGGGGTGAGCCGGCAGACCGTCTACAACGAGTTCGGCGACAAGTGGGGCCTCGCGCAGGCGGTGGTGGTGCGCGACAACGACCGCTACCTCGACGGGATCGACCAGGTCCTGTCCGAGCACGAGGACCTGTACTCGGCGGTGGTCGCGGCGGTGCTGTTCACGCTGGAGATGTCCGCCGACGACCAGCTGAAGAAGGCCGTGCTGACCGGCGCGGACGGCGACGACATGCTGCCGCTGCTGACCACGCGGGCCGAGCCGGTGCTGTTCACCGCCAGCTCCCGGCTCGCCGAGCACGCGCTGCGCCAGTGGCCGGGCGTGGACCGCGACGCGCTCGTGGAGATCGCCGACGCGGCGGTCCGGCTGACGATGAGCCACATCATGCTGCCGTCCGGCCCGCCGGAGCAGGTCGCGCACTTCGTCGCCCGGATGGTGACGAGCTACATCGGGGCCTACGGGAAAACCGGTGGCCCGGCGGAGGACCGCGCGGTACGGTCGTAACCGCCTCGCGGCTGCTGAACCCGAGGAACGAGCGGGCCCTCCGTCCCGCTCCCCCGGCCGTCGCGCCCTTCCGCGCGAACGGCCCTCTTCCCTGCGCGCGCCGTCGCGCGCCTTCCGGCAGCCCGAAGGATCCCCCTATGCCCGCACGTCAGGACCGGCGGCTCGTCCGCACCGGCGACCACTGGCTCCACCTCCCCAATCCGTACGGCGTCCCCGTCGAGATCTGCGCCGGGGACGACGTCCCGCTCGAACACGCGGCCGTCGACGAGGCGCTCGCGCTCCTGGAGACCGCCCGCACCCTGGAACGCCTCGCCGAGTCCACGCCCGGCTATGACGGCCCGGAGCCGCGCATCGCCCGCGTCGCCCTCACCCCCGACTTCCACAAGGGCGCCGGGATCCCGATCGGCACGGTGCTGGAGACCGAGCACGCGCTGCTGCCGCAGGCGGTCGGCAACGACGTCAACTGCGGGATGCGGCTGGAGGTCACGTCCCTGGACGCCGACCGCGTCCGGCCGAGGCTCGGCGCGTTGGAGCGGCGGCTGCGGCACCTGTTCTTCGAGGGCGGCCGGCGGATCGCGCTCACGCCCGTCCAGCGGGAGGCGCTGCTGCGGGACGGGCTGCCCGGCCTGCTGCTCGCCGGCGGCACGCCGTGGCAGGGCGTGCGGCCCGAGGACGCCGACGACGCCCTGGACCGCGTGCACGCGCCCGCTCTTCCGGTGGGGACGGCCGAGGCGTTCGCCGACTGGATCGGCAGCGCGGGCGGCGCCAGCCACGACAGCGTCATCGGCGGGATCGGCGGCGGCAACCACTTCGCCGAGCTCCAGTACGTGTCGCAAGTGCACGACGCGGCGGCGGCGCACGCGTGGGGGCTGGCGCCCGGAACGGTCGTGACGATGGTGCACAGCGGCTCGCTGTCCCTGGGCCATCAGGCGAACGCGACGGCCCTGGACGCGCTGCGCGCCGGCTGGCCCGGCGGCCTTCCCCGCCCGGCGAACGGGATCCTGCCGTTCCTGCTCGACGAGCGGTCCGCGCGCGCACGGCGCCGGTACCTGGACGCGTTCGGCAACGCCGCCAACTTCGCGTCCGGGAACCGGTTCTTCCTGTCGCTGACGATGCGCGCCGGGCTCGCGGCGGAGTGCGGCGGCGCGGACGCGCGGCTGCTGTACGACGCGCCGCACAACCTGTTCTGGCAGGACGGGGAGCGGGTGGTGCACCGCAAGGGCGCCACGCCCGCGGCCGGGCACGAGGCGATGGCGGGCGGCCCGTACGCGATGTGGGGCGAGCCGGTGATCGTCCCGGGGTCGATGGGCGCCGCGAGCTTCGTGCTGCGCGGGCACGGCGACCCGCGCACCCTCGCCAGCGCCTGCCACGGCGCGGGACGCCGGGTTCCGCGCGGTGCGTCGGCGCGCGGGAACGACGCGGAGCTCGACGCGTTCCTGCGCGAGTTCCGCGTCGTGACGCCGCTGGACCACCGCGATCCGATGGTCGCGCGGCGGTCGGACGTGATGGCCGCGTGGCGCCGCGACCTCAAGCAGGAGGCGCCGTGGGCCTACAAGGACATCGGGCCGGTGGTGGCGAGCCTGCGCGGCGGCGGCGTCGCGACGCCCGTCGCGGAGCTGCGCCCGCTGCTGACCGTCAAGGGGTGACGCCTCCGGGGACGTCGGTCTGCAGGTGGACGACCTTCACGGCGGTCATCTCGTCCAGCAGTTCGGGGCCGTAGCCGAAGCCCCGGCCGCTGGCCCGGCGCGGGGTGGCGGCGCCTCCGGGGGCGCCGCCGAACACCGCGTTGATCTTCACGGTGCCGGCCTTCAGGGTGCGCCAGGCGCGCTGCGCGTGCGCCATGTCGCGGGTGAGGACGGTCGCGGCGAGGCCGTAGCGGGACCGGTTCGCCCTGTCCAGGGCCTCCTCGAACGAGGCGACGGCGCGGACGGGCGCGACGGGCCCGAACGTCTCCTCCGCCATGACCGCCATCTGGTCGGTGCAGTAGTCCAGGACGGTCGCCGGGTAGAAGCAGCCGGGCCCGTCCGGGATCCGGCCGCCGGCGCGCAACCGGGCGCCGTCCGCGACGGCCTTCTCGACCTGCTCGTGCACCTGGGCGCGGTGCCGCTCGTCCACCAGTGGGCCGAGTTCGGTCGAGGGGTCGTCGCCCGGGCCGGTCCGCAGCGCCTGCGCGCGGGCGGTCAGCGCCGCGACGAAGTCCTTGGCGACCGCTCCGTGCACGTAGATCCGCTCGACCGAGGTGCAGATCTGGCCGGCGTTGGCGAAGCAGCCGGTGGCGGCCTGCTCCGCGGCCCAGGCGGGGTCGACGCCCGCGTCGACGATCAGCGGGTCGGCGCCGCCGTTCTCCAGCAGCGTCCTCGCGCCGCTCGCGGCGGCCAGTTCGGCGACGCGGCGGCCCGTGCGGGTGGAGCCGACGTGCGCGATCGCGTCGAGGTCCGGGTGGCTCGCGAGCGCCTCGCCGGTCGTCCCGTCGCCGCTGACCATGTTCACGACGCCGGCCGGCAGGGCCTCGGCGAGCAGTTCGGTGAGCAGCGCCCCGGTGTGCGGCGTCCGCTCGGACGGCTTGTGCACGACGGTGTTGCCGGTGACCACGGCCGCGCCGATGAGGCCGCAGGCGATGGCGACGGGGTCGTTCCACGGCGTGACGACCGCGACGAGCCCGAGCGGTTCGCGGGCCATGAAGTCGGCGGCGCTCCAGCCGCCCTGCAGGCTCCGGCCCCCGTGGAGCGGCCCCAGCTCGGCGTACTGGCGCAGTGTCCCGATGCCGGCCTGGACGCCGCCGAGCGCGTCGTCCGCCGGCTTGCCCATCTCCGCGGTGACCAGCGCCGCCAGGTCGTCGGCATACCGCTCGACCGCGCTCGCGGCGGCGTGCAGGGCGGCGCCGCGCGCGGCGGGCGCGGTCGTGGCCCAGCCGGGGCCCGCCCGCGTCGCGGCGGCCACCGCGGCCGCCACGTCCACGGCCGTGCCGACGGGCACCTCCCCCACCGTTTCGCCAGTCGCCGGATCGGTCACCGTGAACGCGCCGTCCCCGCCGCCGCGGCTCCACCGCGCGCCCGCCAGCGTCCACCTGTCGCCTGGTCGCATCCCGTGACCCCCCTGCCGCGCGTAAGACCTCGACCGCCGTTGACTACCCGGAGATCCGCGCTTCAATGACGGCGGGGACCTGCGTCAGTGCTCACTTACTCCATCGGCTACGGTGGAGCCCGCACGAGAGTCGAGGAGGCGCGGGTGGACTTCGATCTGCCGGAGAACGCGGCCGCGGTGCGCGAGGGCGTGCTGGCGATCGCCGGGAAGTACGACCAGGAGTACTGGAGCCGCTGCGACGCCGACAAGCGGTGGCCGGAGGAGGTCTGGCGGGAGCTGGTCCAGGGCGGCTGGCACAGCCTGGCGATCCCCGAGGAGTACGGCGGCGCGGGCCAGGGCCTGCTGGAGCTGGCGGTGGCGCTGGAGGCGCTCGCCGAGGGCGGCGCGGGCGGCGCCGCGTCGTTCATGTACCTGCTCACGCCCGCGTTCGGCGGGCTCACCATCGCCCGGCACGGCACCGAAGAGCAGAAGCGCGCGTTCCTGCCGGGGATCGCGGCGGGCGAGATCGAGACCTGCTTCGCGATCACCGAGCCGGACGCGGGCAGCAACGCGATGAACATCACCACGCAGGCCCGCCGCGACGGCGACGGGTTCGTGGTGAACGGCCAGAAGATCTGGATCTCCGGGGTGGAGCGCGCCGACCACCTGGTGCTGGTCACCCGGACGATCCCGGCCGCCGAGGCGAAGCCCCGGACGTCCGGCTTCACCGTCCTGCTGGTGGACGTCAAGCGGGCCGTCGCCGACGGCACGCTGACCTACCGGCCGATCCCCAAGCTCGGCACCAACACCGTCGCGTCCAGCATGGTGTTCCTGGACGGCGTGCGTGTCCCCGCCGACCGCGTCCTCGGCGAGGTCGACCAGGGCTTCGCCGTGCTGTGGGACATCCTCAACCCCGAGCGGATCCTCGCCGCCGCGGGCGGCGTCGGGTCCGGCGGCCTGGTGCTGAAGATCGCCTGCGACTACGCCACCGACCGGGCGCCGTTCGGCCGGCCGATCGGGTCGAACCAGGGCATCGCGTTCCCGCTCGCGCGGATCAAGGCGCAGCTGGAGCTGGCCCGGCTGATGACCTACAAGGCGGCGTGGCTGTGGGACCGGGGCCGCCCCTGCGGGTCCGAGGCCAACATCGCCAAGCTCACCGCCGCCGACGCCGCCTGGCAGGCCGCCGACCGCGCCTTCCAGACCCACGGCGGCATGGCGTACTCGCTGGAGTACCCGGTCGCCCGGATGTTCCGCGACGCCCGCATCGCCAAGAACATCCCGGTGGCCGAGGAACTGGTCCTCGCCCACATCGCCCAGCACGAACTGGGCCTCCCCCGCTCCTACTGACCGCCGGCCCGGGGGGGGGGGGGGGGGGCGGGGGGGGGCGGGGGGGGGGGTCGTTCACCGGCTGACCCCCGGGGAGGGGGCGGCGTACGGGCTGCGGGGGGCGGGCGGCTGCGCCTACGGAG
>NZ_JBEPCJ010000180.1:0-8694 GCF_040299565.1 Spirillospora sp. NPDC000708 | reverse complement strand
TCCGATCTCCGGACGGCGGGAACGGCAGGTCCGCGAGCGTGCGGGCGGCGTCGTCGGGCCGCTGGAGCGGCCCGCCGGACACCACGTCCCGGTTCTTGTGCTTCGGGTCGATCGGATGGTCCAGGTGGCCGACGACGGCGACGCGGGCGGTGCCGCCCAGCTCGTCGCCGAGCAGTTCGAGCAGGTCCGCGACGAGGTCGCGGCGGCGGCGGGCGGTCTCCGGACGGCCGCCGAGCTCCACCACGCAGACCAGCTCGGTCGCGAACGCGGCGGCGGGCAGCCGGCGCGGGACGCGGCGCAGCAGTTCGGGCCAGGTGGCGGCGGTGTCGTCCACGCCGTCCGGTTCCAGGAACCGGAGCCGGCCCGGCCCGTCGAGCGCCACCCGGACCAGCCCGGCCGCGCCCCGCGGCATCCGCGCCGACACGATCCGGACCGGCTCCGGCGGGTCGTCCCACGTGACGACGGCGAGCGCCGTCTCTTGGTCGGAGCCGCCCGGCGCGCGGCGCACCCGCACCTCCGCCTCGTCGCCCGCGCGCGCTCCGGCCGGGAACAGCGGCAGCCGCACGACCTCGGCGGCGCCGTCGCCGGGCCGGGACCGCAGCGCCGCCAGCCCGTACGGGCTGGCGATCGGCCGGTCCGCGACGACCCGCTCCAGCAGCGCCGCCGCGTCCGGCTCGCCCGCCGCGATGCGGACGTCCGGCAGCAGGTCGGTGAACGCCCGCACGACCGCGTCCGGGAACGGCATGCCGGGCAGCCCGGACAGCACCGCCGTGTCGACGGACGTGCAGTACCGCCGCACGAGGTCGCCGACCGCGCCGCCGATCGTCGCGTCCGCCCACGCCGGGTCGATGCCGGACGGCCCGCCCGCGAGCTGGAACCGGCGGTGCGCCGCGTCCGACGGCAGCCCCGGCAGCAGCGCCGGCCACGGCACCGCCGCCAGCTCCCGGAATCCAAGCGGGCCCGCCGCCGGGACGCCGCCCGTCACGAACAGCCGCACCCCGGCGTCCTCCACGGCGACGACGACGAGCGGGCGCTGCGGGCCGAGCGCGTCCAGCACCGCCGCCAGCGGCGGCCGCGCCGCCTCCCGCAGCGCGGCGACCTCCCGCCGCGCCTCCTGCCACTGCGCCTCCGTCGGCCTGCCCCGCAGGTGGGCCGCGTAAGGGAGCCAGTCGTCGCCGGCGCGCGCCGCGGCCCGCAGGTCGAACTCCAGCCGCGCCGCCGACAGCGCCGCCTCCGCCGCCGCCCGGTCGGCGCGCCCGGGACGCCACGGCCCGGCGAGCGTCCACCCGCACACCGCGCACTGCACGTCCCGCCGCGCCGCCGCCGCGTCCACCGCGGCCCAGCCGCCCATGGTGTCGATCGGCACCGTGCAGAGCGGGCAGCGGCCGTCAGCCGAGTTCATCGGGCACATCCTCCGGCAGCAGCAGGTTCAGCATCCGCGCGTCGGCGTCCGGGCGGTCCACCACCCGCTCGGCGAGCCGCGCCTCCATCCGCTCCAGCAGCCGGCGGACGGTCCGGCCGTTGCCGAACCCGGGCCGCCGCGCCGCGTCCGCGAGCCACGCCCGCGCCGCCGGGAGCGTCGCCGGGTCCAGCTCGTAGGCCTGCCGCTCCGCCATCGACCGCAGGATCTCCAGCAGGTCGTCCACCGCGTAGGCGGGGAACTCGATCGTCTCGCCGAACCGGGAGCCCAGGCCGTCGTTGGCCGCCAGGAACCGGCGCATCGGCTCGGGGTAGCCCGCCGCGATCACCGCGAGGCGGCCGCGGTGCCGCTCCATCTCCTCGACGAGCGTGTCGATCGCCTCCTGCCCGAAGTCGTTGTCGCCCCCGGCGGTGAGCGCGTACGCCTCGTCGATGAACAGCACCCCGCCGAGCGCGCGCTCCACGGCCCGCCGGGTCAGCGGCGCGGTCTGCCCGACATAGGACGCGACCAGCCGCGACCGCCCCGTCTCGACGACGTGCCCGCGCTCCAGCAGCCCCATCTCCTTGAAGATCCGGCCGAAGTGCCGCGCCACCGTCGTCTTCCCGGTGCCGGGCGGGCCGATGAACAGCAGGTTCGGCGCGACGACCTCGCCTCGGCCGCGCAGCCGCCGCAGCCGCAGCCGCTTCACCAGCACGTCCGCGCTCCGCTTCACCGGCGCGAGCCCGACCATCGCGTTCAGCTCGCCGAGCAGCTCCGCGGTGTCGCGCGGCGCGGGCCGCGCGTCGAGCCGCAGCCGCTCCGGCAGGTCGCGCGGCTCCAGCGGCAGGTCCCGGTCGTCCTTCACGCGCCGCGCCCACCGCGCCGCCGTCTCCTGCGTCACGTCCCGGACGGCGCGGGCGTTGCCGAACCCCCGGTCGCGGGTGCGGTGCAGCTCCGCGACGGCCTCGCCGAGCGCCGTCTCGAACCCCTCGCCCCACGCCATCCCCATCGGCCGGAGCTGCCGCGCCGCGATCTCCGCCAGCTCCGCCGGCCCGTAGTCGGGGAACGCGATGACGTTCTCGTGCGGGAACCGGCTGCGCAGCCCCGGGTTGCTGTCGAGGAACTCCTGCATCTCGTCGGGGTAGCCCGCGACGATCACCACCAGCTCGGCGCGGTCGTCCTCCATCCGGGCGAGCAGCTCGGTGATCGCCTCCCGGCCGAACCCGTCCGCCTGGTCGCTCAGCTCGTACGCCTCGTCGACGAACAGCACCCCGCCGAGCGCCCCGTCGATCACCTCGCGGGTCCGCGTCGCCGTCTGCCCGACGAACCCCGCCACCAGGTCGCTCGCCCGCACCGACCGGACCCGGCCGTGCCGCAGGATGCCGAGCTCTCGGTACAGGTCGCCGACGATCCGCGCGACCGTCGTCTTGCCCGTGCCCGGGTTGCCGGTGAAGACGAGGTGGTGCGACACCGGTTCGGCGCCCGCCGGCGGCCGGTACCGCAGGCCCTCCAGGTGCCGCTTCACCGGCTCCAGCCCGACCAGCTCGTCCAGCCGCCGCATCACGTCGCCGTCCGCGACCGGCGCGGCGATCCAGCCGTACCGGTGCAGCGGCTCCTGCCCGAGCGGCGTGCCCTCGGCCGCCATCCGCCGGCCGAGCCGCCGCTCCCACGTCTCCAGCGGGACGTCCTGCGCCGCCATCGCCCGGACCGTTCCCTCCAGCCGCGTCCAGTCCGCGATCCGCAGGTTCCGCGCGATCCGCAGCCGGTGCACCAGCCGGGTCAGCTCCGCCTCGCCGGGCGGGCGCAGCAGCCCGGGGCGCGCCGGGCGCCGCTCCTCCGCCTGCACCACCCGCACCAGTCCCGGCAGGTCGCGGCTGCCCTCCGCGAACGCGCGGACCTCCGCGAGCGACGCCCCGCCGAACACCAGCACGCAGATGTTGCGGCTGCCCGGCCGGAACTCCAGCCACCGCTCCAGCGCCGCCGCGAACGGCGCCCGCGCCTCCTGCCAGCGCTCCAGCACCTCCAGCTGCTCGACGACGACGGCCGTCGGCGTCGACTCGTCGAGCATCAGGCTGCGCAGCATCCGCACCGCGAACGCCCCGGACATCGCGCGGCTCTCCGCCCGCGCCGGCGCGGCGGGCGCGGGCCGCAGCCGCCGGCGGCCGAGCGGGCCGCTGAACCCCGGGCGCATCACCGACGCGTCGCCCTCCGGCCGCTCCGCCGCCTCCGGGTCGGCGGGCAGGCGCCGCGACGCCGCGTCCCGGACGGTCAGCGTCGCGTCCAGCGAGAAGAACACGACGCGCTCGTAACCGGCGTCGTGCAGCGCCTCCCACACCGCGCTGCCGAGATCGTGCTGCCGGTACAGGCCGTCCACGAACGCGTCCTTGACGCCCGGCCCGTACAGCGGCAGCACGGACTCGCCCTCGCGCGCCGCGTCCCGCAGCGCGAGCAGCCGCTCGGGCACCGCACCGGCCGGTTCAGCGCTCATCGGCCCCTCGGCCGCGCACCTCGTCCTGCCCCGCCACCGGACGGGAATGAGCCGCCGGACGGGATTGGGCCGCCGGGCGGGCCAGCCGGTCGAAGTCGCGCAGCGCCGGATCGGGCTCGCCGCCCTCCTCCGCCGGGTCGTCGGCGTCCAGGCCCTCCGCGCGCAGCGCCCGGCTCACCGCCGCCGACCGCTCCCGCCGCGCCGCGTCGTCCGGGTCGTCCTCGTACGACAGGATCCGCAGCGTGAACCCGGACCCGTCGCCGTCCGGCGCCACCTCCACCACGACCTCGCCGCCGTCCGCGCGGTGCCGCAGCCGGCTGAAGAACGCGCGCCGCTCGTCCCCGGCGGCGTAGGTGTTGCCGGACCAGGCGAACCCCTGCCCCTCCAGCACCGCCACCACCTGCTCGGCGACGTTCACCCGCAGCTGCGACGCGACGATCCGCTCCGCGGCCCGCTCGACCAGCGCGTCCAGCCGGCCCTCGTGCTCCGGCGCCGTCTCGGTGATCAGCGCGCGCAGCTCGGCGGCGTCCAGCGGGCAGTCCGGGTCGGCGACCAGGTCCACCTGCCGGGCGACCGCGTCGCGCAGCGCGGCGAGCCCGCCGTCCGTCCAGTGGTCGACGTCCAGCACGGCGCCCGGGTCGGCCTCCGCGATCGGGCGCTCCGCGTTGTCCTCGATCGTCGCCGCGACCGTGCGCAGCGCGGCGAGCGCCTCGGCGCGGAGCGCCTCCCACTCCAGCGCGAGCCGCTCCACGTCCGCGCGCAGCTCGCTCAGGTCGAGGTAGAGGTCCTGGACCTGGCTCAGCGAGTACCCGGCCGCATGCGCCTCAAGGTTCCCGCGCGCCACGTCCAGCCGGGACGCCAGCCGCTCCAGCCGGCCCGGCGCGAACCGGTCGTGCGGCAGCGTGTCGCGGATCGCGTCGTGCATCGTCCGCGCGTCGTCGAACAGCCGCCGCGCCGCTGCCGCCGCCGCGTCGCTCTCGCCGCGCAGCGCGCCGACCCGCGCGTCCACCGCGGCGAGCCCGGCGCGGCGCTCCGCCCGCTCCCGGGCGATCTCGGCGGCGAGCCGCTCGCCCTGTTCGGCCAGCTCGCGGCGGCCTTCGGCGAGCCGCTCGCCGTGCTCGCGCAGCCGCCGGCCCGTCTCGTCCTCCAGCTTCCTGGCCTGCTCGCTCAGCCCGGCGAGCGCGCGGTCCGTGCCGTCCTGCCGGGCCGCCGCCTCCCGCCGGGCGCGCTCGACGTCCTCGCGCGCGGCCCGCTCCACCTGCCGGAGCAGGCGCGGCATGTCCCGCCGCACCTTCGCCAGGTCGCGGGCGGACGCCTGCGCGTCCCGCCACGCCGCCGCGTCCACCGAGATCACCTTCGCGCCGCTCATCGGGACTCCTCGCCGCTCGTGCCCTCGCGTACCGTGCCGGTGAAGATCTCGCCTCCGCCCGGGGAGGCGCCGCGCGCGCGGGCGAACCCCTCGGACAGCGCGCGGGGCGGGACGCCGACGAGCAGCGCCTCCCCGCCGCGGACCCGCACCTCCGCGCGGCGCGGGCCGCCCGCCAGCTCCGCCGCTGCGCCGGCGAGCCGGTCCGTCAGGTGGTGAACGCGCTGGTTGGCGCTGCCGCGCAGGCCCCGGTCGTCGTTGCGGGACCGCACGTACCGGCCGTCGATCAGCACGTCCACCTCGGCGAGCAGCGCCTCCGCGCCCTCCCGGCCCGCGAGTTCGGCCCGCCGGAACCCGGTGAAGCAGATGACCGACAGGTCGCGGCGCGCGCGGGCCGCCCGCACCAGGTCCGCCAGCGCGGCCGCCTGCGCCATCGGCTCGCCGCCGGACAGCGTCAGGCCGGTGACGTCCGGGTCGGCCAGCAGTTCGTCCGCGAGCGCGTCCGGCGCGACCCGGCGCGCCTCGCGGAACGGGATCCAGTCCGGCGCGAGGCAGCCCTGGCAGCGGAACGGGCAGCCCTGCACCCAGACCACCGAGCGCAGCCCCGGCCCGAGCGCCCGCGTCCCGACGCACGTCTCCGCCACGTTGATCACCGGCGCCGGTCCTGCCACCAGTTCGTCAGCGGCCCGAAGAGCCGGTCCCTGCGCGACTGGCGCGTGCCGTCCACATGGCCCTCGTAGCCGGACGGCCCGAACCGCGACGGCCGCGGCGGCACCCCGGCCCCGCCGCCGTAGGGGGCCGCGTTGCCGTTGGCGTTCCCGCCGAAGGGCATCGGGTCGCCGCCCGCGCCCGGGGCGCCCCCGGGCCGGTCGGCGCCGAACGGCATCGCCGCACCGTACGGCGCGGAACCGCCGCTCCCGCCGCCCGCCACGCCGCCGCCCGGCGGGTCGCCCGGCCGGCCGTTCATCAGCCGGACGTTCGACGGCCCGCCGAAGCCGCCGCCCCCCGACGGCGCCGGGCGGCCCGCCGGGTACGCGCCGTTCCCGGGCGGCACCGGCGGATCGAACGCGATCCCGCCCGGGTTCGCGGGCGCCACCGGCGCGCCGAACGCGGAACCGCCGAAAGCGGGGCCGCCGGGCGTCCCGGGCGCCATCGGCGCGCCGTAGCCCGGCTCCGTCCGCACGTACCGGTCGAGGTCGGCGGGGATCCGCGCCATCTCGCGGCGCTTCCACTCCTCCAGCGCCGCCTCGCCGACCTCGCCCTCCGCCATCGCGGTCCGCTGCGCGAGGCTCTCCAGCATCGCGCGGCGCGCGTCGTACACCAGGCCCGCGTACTTGACGTCGTCGGCGGCGCGGACCCGCGCCACGTCCGCGTCGCGCCGGGCGAGGTGCGCGCCGGTCTCCCGGTTCTCCCGCTCGTGCGCCGCGACGAGGTCGTCGTACACGGTCGGCGGCCCGAGGATCTGCATCATCTTCACCAGCACCGGCAGCAGCTCGATCGCGATGAACATCAGCGTGACGAACAGGTGCGCGGTGCCGATCGTGCCGTTCTTCTGCGACAGCCGGTTGAGGGCCTCCAGCCGCAGCGCCATCCCGTCGGACTTGCGGGTGTCGGCCGCGTGCTGCTGCTGCAGCGCGGACTGCTGCTTCTTCAGCCGCGTCAGCTCCGCGTTCACGCCCTCGGCGCCGCCCTGCCCGTTCAGCTCGTTCTGCGCGTCCTGGACGCCCTTGGTCTTCAGCTGCGCCATGTAGTTCTTGAGCTGGGTGTCGGCGGTGTCGAAGTCGCGCTTGGTGTCGTTGTAGTCCTGGATGCGCTTGCGGGCCTCGGGGCCGAGGCCGGCGCGGCCCGTCCCGCACTTGCCGAGCTGCTCGCAGGTCAGCTTCTCGCGCCGCTGTTCGAGCTGCTTCTGCAGCTCGTCGCGCTTGTCCTGGAGCTGCTTGAGGGTGGGGTCGGCGTCCGGCGTGGCGGGCAGGCCGCCCGCGGTGACCTGCGCCTCCAGCTGCTGCTTGCGCTTCTCCAGCCAGTCGATGCGCTTGCCGACCTGGTCGTCGGCGGTCTGCGCCTGGTACTTCGACTCCGCCTCGGCGTGCAGGACGTTGACCTCCTGCGAGATCTCCGGCGCGAAGATCTGCAGGACGATCGGCATCGACAGCACGAAGCCGAACAGCAGCGCGAGCGCCAGCCGGGGCAGCGCGAGGAACACCACGCCCCACTTGCTGGTGGTCCGCGTCATGGAGGCGACCAGCCAGCGGTCCAGCGACAGGATGCCGAGGAACCAGCCCGCCGTCAGCAGGACGATCACCGGCCACGGCGCCTTCAGCGCGATGTGCAGCGCCGCGGCCATCGACACCCCGGCCAGCGCCGCCGTGAAGATCACGACGCTGCCGAGGCCCTGGAAGCGCGACTTGTCGGTGGGGCTCTGCCGGAGGATCGCCCGGTTGACGCCGGACGCCCACAGCAGCGGGGAGAACCGCTCCCCGCCGCCGCGGGGGGCGGGCGGCGGGAGCGGCGTGCTCGCTTCGGTCATGTGCTCGGCCCTCACTGGACGTTCGGTCGGGGGGACGGGCCCGGTCGGGGAGAGGGGCCCGCTCGAAGGAACAGGGGGGATCCGGTCGGCGGTGGGAGGGGGGTTCGGCCGCAGCAGCGCGCGCGGCCGGCCGGGCGCGCGCCGCCGGAGCACGTCCGCGCGCAGCGGTTCGGCGCGCTCGTCGACGTCCTCGACGGGGCCGTCCGGTGCCTGGACGTCGGCGCGGGCGCGCGGCGGCACGACACGGGGGCGCGGCACGGCCGCCCCCGGCGGCGGGAGCCCTCCCGGCGGGCCGTGCGCGTCCCCGGACGGGGGGCGCGGGTGCCCGCCCGGCTCGTCCTCCCACGCCATTCGCACCTCCGCCGTGGCGTTCGGGTCACCGGTCCGCCGGACATCCCGGACGGCAGCGCGGGCCGCGATGCCACCGGCTTTCAGTTGTGACGCATCCCTTACCGAGAGGGTTCGTCAAATACTGGCAGTTGTTCCGCGAACCTTGTGAGTCCCTTGACACAGATGGGAAAAGTGGCCGCAGTCGGCCGCGGATGACCGGTTTCAGGCTTCCGGACGGGGCGTGCCGGGGAGTGCCGGCGGGCCGTTGCGGGCGGGGGGTGGGCGGGCGTCGAATGGAGGCATGACCAGGTTCCTGCGGATCGAGGACGACGTCGCCCGGACGCGCGCCTGCTTGACAATGAGTGAGCACTCACTCAAGCTGGGAATGAGCGCACACTCAGTCAGGGAGGCCCCGATGTACCCCGAGCTCAACGGCAAGGTCGTCGTCATCACCGGCGGGTCGCGCGGCATCGGCGCGCAGACCGCCCGCGCGTTCGCCGCGGAGGGCGCCCGGGTCGCGGTGCTCGGCCGCGACCCGGGGGCCCGCGGCGGGGGCGCCAAGGGGTGCGCGGGCCACGCGGGCG
>NZ_JBEPCJ010000179.1:0-8740 GCF_040299565.1 Spirillospora sp. NPDC000708 | reverse complement strand
GGCGTCAGTACGGTACTGGAAAAGGTCATTGGCCTTTACGCTGGAAAAGATGGCAAGGGGACGGGCGGCTTGGTAAAGCAGTCCGAGCAATTCTCCCAATACGTCGAGGATGCTGTCACCGCCGCGACCAGCGAGCCGATAAGTGTCGCTCTCAATGAATACATGAAGGAACGGGTGACTCCTGAGCTCAAAGGCGTCTTTCTTAAAGTCCACGGCTGTATCAAGGGTGCCAGAGACGCGACGATGGCATATGTCCATGGCGATACGGAGATGGCGGAGAAAGCGCAGAAGCGTGCGATTGATGCCCCAAGCCCGGAGGCTGGGGGGAGTTGGTAGGGGAGTTGGACGTCCGGCCGTGCCCGTGATGGGGCCGGCATGGCATCGGGTGCGTGTGGGGGATAGGCATGGCTGATTCGCTCGGTCCGGACGATATTGTCGTTCGGGATCCTTCGGTTACTCCATATGGCCCCTTCGTCCCGGCAAAGTCCGCTCCGCAGGATCCGGCTGATCCGGGTGAGCCGGTTGATCCGTCGAGGATCCCGGTTCCGGACGTTCATCTGGCCGATCTGGAGGCCGCGGGTCACGCGTTGAAGCGGGTCGGGGAGCGGTTCGCGCGAACGAGCGGTGACCTCGGCGCGGCGTGGCGCGGCTTATCAGCGTTCTATCAAGCCCCTGAAGGCTCGGATCTGATTGCCGCGATGCGGGATGTCCCGGTGGCGGGGGATGAGTTCGGGAACGAGGTGCGGACCGTCGGTGACGCACTGCTGGCGTTCGTCGACGAGGTCCGGCCGATCGTCACCCGGTTGCACGGGTTGCGGGCCGCGGCGACGGATTTCCGCGCGAAGGTCGACGGTAACTGGGACGGCGATTTCGGTGACTGGCAGAAGAATGGTGACTGGGTCAAGGAGAACAACCGGCTGAACGATGCCGCGGGGGCGGCGCTGTTCCAGTACCAGGCGGCCGAGCGTGCCTGCGCTAATAAGATCACCGCGCTTTTCGGGGGCACCCATTTCGCGCCGGACGCCGCGTTCAAACGTCGCGGCGATTACGCGTACGGGTTGGCTGCCGCGCCGAAAAGCACCGCGACACCCTGGGGGACCCCTCAGACTCGCGATAAGCCGTGGTACCAGGACGTCGGGGACGGCGCCCACGATTTCCTCTACGGGGTGGTCAGCTACGCGGGCTCGGCGGTCGGTGCGAACGTCTACGGCGAGACGGACGGCTGGGGGCCTGCGGGCACCATCGGTGACTGGGGGCATCGCCTGGCGGGCAACTGGTCGGGGATGCTCGGCGACCTCGGCACGCTGGTAGGGCGGCTGGACGGGCGGATCGACGAGAACGGCGTCTACCACGAGGACCTGAGCGCCGGACAGTGGTGGCACAACGTCAAGGACGGCTGGACGAGCGTCGCGAACGCCCTCGTCCCGTGGCAGGAATGGGATGACCGGCCCGGCTACGTGCTCACCGCCGGGGGGCTGAACGTCGGGTCGCTGCTCTACGGCGGTTCGAAGGGCATGACCAAGCTCAACAAAAGCTTGCGCGATCTGCGGGACGCGTTCCCGAAGAAGACCGAACCGGGGCCCGTTCCGGCATCGCCGGGCCCCGCCCCGGTGCCTCGTTTCGGATTCACCGACATCCAACTCCCCGAGATCGTGAAGCCTCGTGCCCTGACCCCGATGGAACTGCGGGCCCCCGAGGGCGGGATCAATGTTCCCGGCGAACGTCTCGGCGCCGGCGAGGTCATGCCGGACAAGGGGGTGAAGCTGCACCGCCCGCCTGTGATGGACGATCCCGCCCGACTCAACGGCCCCACCGGTGCTGCGGACAGGCTCGGGCAGGTCAATGTCCGCGACCTGGCCGAGTCGCTGCGGGCCAAGGCCGGCGCCGCCCCTGGCGCCGCGTCCACTGATGCCGCCACGCCCGCCGCGGTCGGCGGCCCGGCAATGCCCGCCGCGGCCAGCGGTACCGCCGCGCCCGCCGCCACCAGCGGTGCGCCCGCACCCACCGCGACAGACGGCTCCCCACAAGGAACGACACCATCTCATCCCGCCACCGCCGGGCAACCGGCCGAACTCGCTCCCGCGGGCGGCGGCGACATCCCACGCACCTACATCCACCAACCTGGCCGGCCCGGCGCCGAACCCGCCACCATCAGCAGCCCCCGCCTTAGCGGACCCGACGCCGATGCGGTCCGCGCGGACACCCCGCGCGAAACCGAGCCCGTGCTGGCCGGAGTGGCGTCGGACAATCCCAGGAGCGTGTCCGGACAACCCGCACACGCTTCCAGCGCCGGTAGGCGCCCCGCCCACATGAGCGCCTCCGAACCAGGCGAAACTCCTGGACTTCCCGCGGGCGAGTCGGAAGCCCTGGAAGCCGGAGGTACCGCGGCCGCCTACCCCACCGGCGGCAACCCCGGCATCCCCCGCGCCGCGGAAAACACCCCAAGGAGCACGGGAGGCCGCCCGGGAAGCGGAAGCCCGAACCACGACCACACCCCAGGCGATCCACCACCAAGATCCCCCCGGGAAACAAGCCCGGCCCCAGGCCGACTACCAGACCAGTTCGCCGAACCACCACAACCCGCCGCCCCACCCGCCGACGCCCCGCCGCCGCATACCGGTACCCGAGCGCGGGTCGGCGAGGGGGCACCAGGCAAGCCCGAGCCCAGGACAGGGGATGCCGCGGAACGAGACGCCCCCTTGGCCCACGGCCAGGCGGACCCACCGGATTCCGAGCGGTTTCTGCGTTTCGAGGGCGCGGATGGTGAGGCGTACGGCGAACAGCACTATGGGCACATGTTCAGGGCGCTTCCGGAGGACCAGCGCCACGCCGTCTACAACTACACGCGCGGTGGCGTTCTGAACACCGTGCTGCGTGCTCTGGACAATGGCAAGGGTCTCGGTGACTTCCTGAACTCTCTCCAAAGAGACAGGATGCTGGCCGAGCATCTGAACGCCCTGTCGTTGAGGCTTGAACAGTCCGTCAACCCGTCGGACTTGCCGCAGATTCTGCGTAACATCGACCTAACGCCCGCTGAGCGGCACGCCGTGCAGGATGTACTGAACTCGCCTGACCCGGGGCGGCTGATGGAAGTCCGCCACAACGGGAGTACGCATGAACTCCTCGAGCGCTATCTGGGTGAGACGCCCACCCGAGAGTTGCTTGAAGGGCAGATCAGGCTGATCGACCAGGCAATGTCAGCGTCTCCGCTCCCGGATCCCGTCCAACTCACGCGCAGCGTCGGCGACCTAAGGCACTTGCGCCTCCACGACGGCAGTTCACTCGGGGATCGGGACCCAAAGCTTCTGGAAGGGACATCGCACACCGAGCCGGGATACACATCTGCGTCGCTCGGCGACACATTGTTCTCACCCAATATCCGGTACACGATCGATGTCCCTGCCGGCACAAAGGGTGTATGGATAGGGCGATCGTCCGCTAAACCCTTGGAGCGAGAATTCATTCTGCAGCGAGGGCTGCGATACGAGATCGTTCATGTTGAGCGGGTCGGCACCGACATCTTCGACAGGGGCCAGCACCATGTGCATGCGCGTGTTCTCCGGCCAGACGACGTCGTTTCGCCTGAGACCGTTCCCCACGGCGAAGAGGCGCCACGGTCCCATGAACCCGCCGAGCCACCCCAGGCGCAACGTCCGGCACCCGCACATGGCCCGGGCGAGGGCGCAGGCGAGTCGGGGGCTCCGGGGCTAGGAGATGGTGAGACCGCCTACGTCAGCGGCCGCGATCCCGGCATCCCACACGCCGCGGAGCACACTCCAAAGAGCACGGGGCACCGCTCTGAAAGCGGAGGTCCGAAACATGGCCACAACCGAGGCGAGCAACCCTCAAGTACCCCCAGGACCAAGAGTCCTGCCACGGGACGAATGCCAGAGCAAGGCGAGCCCGCTCCGGCCACTGCGGATCCGGTGAGGCCAGAGTCGGCCGGTGGCGCAGTCGAACCGGGCGTAGGCCGCCCACACCACGCCGCTGCGCCTCGCGCCGGGTCTCCGGCGGGAGGCGAGCGGGGCGGTCACCGACCTCCGACGCCTGAGCCGGACTCCGTTACGTCGGTGGGGGACGCGCTGCGACGGGGTGTCGAGTCCGGGGTGGATGAGAATCGCACGGTGCGGCTCACCGGCGGTTTTGTTGCCGAGCGGGTGGATCTGGTCAGTCACAACAGTGGTGGAAAAGCCGTTCGCAAGGTGGCGTGGGCCGAGAACACCGATTTGGTCGATGCCGATGAGCTCAGCGCACTGGTCGGGCATGCGGTGGAGGCGCGAGTTCCGGTGGTGCACAGGGCTGATAGCCGCACGCTCTACTTGGAGTATGTAGAGGGCGAGCATTCCTGGGAGACGCACCCTGAGCCGCAGCCAGACGTTTTGCAGGCGCTGTACGCCGACAGGCCGGGCGCGCGCAATCTGGGCCTGATGGATGTCCTGACCGGGAACGGGGACCGCGACTGGAAGATCGATCTGAATGGCCGGCTCTGGGGTATCGACCACGGCGACACGTTTCTAGTCGAGCCGGACAGCGCGGCAGCGCTGGGGGTCAATCCATTCAGCGGGCATTTCGTCTCCGGCACGCGCATCGGCCCTCGCGGAGAGGAGTACGTCTGGCGCCCCAATGAGCTGAGCCCAGCTGACGTTCGGATCATTGAGCAACGCCTGAACGCCCTGCGCCCGCGGTTCGAGGCGCTCGGCCACCCGGACTGGTTCGACGGAATGATGAACCGCTGGGAATCCATCAAGGCAAAGGCGAGCGGCACCGACTCGATTCTGGGCCACGACACGGCACGCTTCGGAACGGCTCCTGAGACGTCCACCCCGCGAGCGACAGCCCACCAGGGCGGCCCACCCGGCGGTACGTCCGGTCCGGAGACGGAAGGCGTACCCGCCCGGCCACTTGGACGACCGGGCGGCACAGATTCCAGGCGGCCCGCCGGTATGCCCGAGACCGGTCCCTCAGGCACAGCCGCTCCACATCACGTCAACGAATCGGCCACGGGACCCGCGCCCGCCGTCACCGGAGGAAACGGCTCCGTCGAGCCCCCACACGCGGGCACCGGCGTTTCCTACGGCGAGCAACCATCACGGACCCTGGAACCCCCCGAGCCGTCGGGGGGCCAACGTCCAGCATCCGGTTCATCACCTGAGACGCGCGCCGGCGGACTGCCTGGCGAGTCGCCGAGCGAGGGCATCAGTGACCCGTCCGTTCCTCCACGTCCGGCACCGCGCGAGCATTACGGCTGGTACGAGTCCGATCATCCCGCGGCGTCTGCGGCAGATGGCGAGCCTGGAGCAGTGACACCGGCCCATCCCGCCACCGCCGGGCCACCAGCCGACCTCGCAGATGCACGCACTCAAGGGGGTACGGGAGGCCACCCGGGAAGCGAAAGTCCCAGCGTGCCCCCCGATGGCTTCCCTGGAGGGCACCCGGAAAGCGGTAGCCCGCAACACGCCTACAGGAACGACCCGACCAAGTCGTTGTCGCTTGGCGACGAGTTCCGACCAGGGATCACAGGTGCTCCGCCTACCAGAGGCGAAGGCACCCCGTCCGTCGAACCGGCGAGGTCGGTCACCGAGGGGGCGCAGGCCACTCGAGGGGAGAGCGCTCCTCGCGAAGGCAGCCCGGGCGAACCGCGGTTCCGCCTGTCCGGCGGCACGAACAGCGTGCCAGCCGTCGGAGACGAGCACCGCGCCGGAGATCTCTCAGCGGCCGGACCTTCGGCGCCGGAAGCCCCGCGACCGGCGGCCCCAGATCCGGCGAGAGTCCACGCCACCGTCCCGACCAGGGCGGATCCGCTTGAGGCCGGCTTCGACCCGGGAATACACGAAGCGGAAAGGCTCGGCCGTTCTATAAGGGGTCCCGTTTCGCGGCGTGCGAGCCAACTGGACTTCCACATCACGCCCCACGACCCCGAGGCTCTTCCGGCCGAGCTCAAGCTGAGTCGTGGGCGGAGCCAACACGAGGGGACCGCGGTCGAATGGGAGAAGGCCGGCGCCCCTGGAAGAGTCGTGACCTACAGGTACATTCATATGAGGACCGTCAAAGGCGTTCGCAGCGTGATCGGTCCCTTTTTGAAGCGTTCCACTGTGGCGGAAGGTGACCTCGTCGCTTTCACCACTCGCCACGGCCTGCCAGAGGACCTCGTCCTACGGGCGCTGGGAGTGGAACTGCGTGAGGCGCCACGCACGCCCGACGGTCTGCCGGACCTCCGAACCAAGCAGGTCGAGATTTACCTCAACGAAGAGACCCGCATCCTCTACCGCGGGGACACCGGTTCTGTATTTCGTGCCGGGAGCCACGATATGCAGGCCATCCACCACTGGGATCCGCAAACGCAGAACTTCGTGCCGGATGACGGCAGGGGCGCGATTCGCACGTCTCCGGAACAGCGGTATGGCCTATCAGGTTCGGACGCCGGCCGCGATACCCCAGCAGGTGATCGTGCGGCGATCGGGCACGCGCGCGAGCAGCGAGTGGCTGACATGATGGGCGGAACGGTCGCGAAGGACTTCAGAGGCCAGGACATTCAACTGATGGTGCCAGGACTCGGCTCGACCGGTCTCGACGTCCGCGGGCCAAACGGGGAATACGTATTCGTCGGCGGGCCGTCGCGAGCCGGGAACCGTGGGAAGTTCGGCCAGGAGTTGCGGATCCAGAAGGCCGCCGCAGACCGGGACGGCGTGCGTGCGATCTATTTCTTTGAAGAAGGCACCCCTGAGTCGGCGCTTGCCCAGGCACGCGAAAGCTTCGGTGCTGGGAACGTCTTCACATTCCCGGGCGAAGAGGATCCCGGGGGCGCCGTGCTGATGGGGAGTGACCTCCCGCCCCACTCGACTGGAAGCGGCGGACATGTCACACCCGAGGCCGGTGATGTCGTTGGTGGGCGGCATATAGGTAGTGGTGAGGGGTCTCTTGGCGGTGACGCTGAGGTAAGGGCGGATGCCGCCATGCCAAAAGGCGAGAGTGGGACCAACGAGACCGCCGGTTCGGAGGTCGGCCTGGCCGAGAGCGATCGGGGGGCACGTCCACCGGAACCGGCGCCCATGCCTCTTCAGCCAGGCACACCGCCCATGCCAGGACTGGAAGCCGGCCGAGCAGGGCGGTCCGACATCGGTGAGGCACCACATGGCGAGCCGCTGAGCGACGGCATGACCGAAAGGTCTGGCCCTCCACGTCCAGACCCGCGCGAGAACTACTTGTATGAGCCTGACCATCCCGCAACGGGAGTGAGGGCCGAAACCGCAGACGGCGCTCTAGGAGCAGTGTCAGACCACCCCGCCCTTGACGAACCACGTTCTGAAACGGCCGTCTCGGGACCAGTGCCCCCAGAGAACTTCCAGCAGTTCCTGAGTGACGCCGAAGGTGAGGCATACGGCGAGAACAGGCTGGCACATACGTTCCGAGACCTGCGACCACCGGCACGCGAGGCAGTTTTCCGGTATTCGGCGAAACATAAGATCGCCTTGGTGATTCGGGACTTTGCAAGGGATCCGGAAGGGATGGCTCGGTGGTTCGGTGACCTGCAGTCTGGGCATCGGCAAGTGGAACGGCTGATGCTGTTGGGTGACGGCAGGATGCCGTCTATGGACACTCTGAGGAGAATGCTCACAGAGTCAACGGAGTTGACCGGTCACGACCGGCGACTCGTTCAGTCCATTCTGGCGGCCGAAGACCCTGTCGGATACGTTCGCTTCATAGAGAATTTGGACTACGAGTCCGCGAGAATGGAGTTCTTGTTTGACGGAGACGGCGTTGAGGGCTACTCGCTTATGGATAAGCTCGATGAGGCCCTCTGTCAACCACTTCCTGAAGGCCTTCAGGCGATTCGGGGGCTGAATAATGTCCGGTGGATGGTCGACTCGCATAAAATTCGGCTCGGTAACCGTGATCCTGAGCTTCTTGTCGGCGCAGTGCAGATCGAACCGGCACCCATGTCGACTTCGTTGGGAGTGACTCCAGGGACGAATGTCGGTTTCTATCACTTCTACCTTCATCTCCTCCTGCCTGAAGGCTCCCAAGGGCTCTGGATCGGTCGCCAGAGTGCTTTCCCAAATGAGCGAGAGCTCCTCCTTCCTCGAAATACCAGGTATCGCATCACGAATGTCTTGCGAGCCTTCGAGCGGGAGCGCTCCGCCCCCGGTGGGTTCGATGGACCCATCTACGACATCTGGGCGGAAGTCATTCCACCGGGAAGATGACGCCATGTGCACTGGGTGGTCTACCGAAGGCACCTCGGGAAACGCTGTTATCTGGTGGGGGCGAGTGGGTCGAGGACGGCGTCTACTGCGGGCCTGGGGTCCGACGTGCCACTCCGAGTCCATGGGCGACCATGCTGAGGACGAGACGGTAGTTGTCGACCGCATGCGTGATCTGTGGCGCGAAGCCAGCGACAGCGCTAGCGCACCTGATCAGGGCGGCACTGCCGCCCCATGCACCGCCCAGACATTCGACTAGAACGCCCCAGTGCCTGGGCCGTGTTGGACACCGCTTCTCCATGCACACGAGGGACTATCCAGCAGGTTAAAAGGCTGCCTCATGTGGATTGTTTGGCGAGCTTCTTGTAGCAGGTGATGGCGGCGGCCAGGACGAGAAAGGCATTGAACAAGTGGCCGTGGCGCTCGTAGCGGATGGTCAGGCGCCGGTAGCCGAGCATCGTGATCAATGATCGCCGCCACGCCGCATAGCCCGAATTCAAATCGCCTAACTCAATTGAGCGGTAAACCGTACTGACGCT
>NZ_JBEPCJ010000178.1:0-8783 GCF_040299565.1 Spirillospora sp. NPDC000708 | reverse complement strand
AGGGGCCGCAGAGGCTCCAAAGTCAAGGGTGGACGAAGTCCATCGCGAAGCGACGCCGAAGGCGCCCTTGACTTTGGAGGGGCGGCCCCGTACGCCAGCGCCGCCCCCACCGCCCGATATCCCCTCTCCCGATATCCCATTGCCCGGCGCCTTATCGTCGCCACACCCTCACACGGACTGGCCGGTTTCGAGCTTTTCATAATCGTAGGTCATGCCGATTCCAAGGGTGCTCTGCATTGGAAGGAGTCCGGTGCCGACGATGTCGAGAACGATAGGCATCAGCAAATCGGCCAATTCCTTCACCTCGCCGGACGTGAGGAGATCCCACGGACCAGCGGCGAGTTCGTCGGTGCGCTTCTCGACCGCCGCGCGGACCCGGACGCCCTCTTCGGTAGCGGTGACTGCCGCAGCGCTCGCTTGACCGACAAGTCCGAACGCCACCCCCTCCGCCCCCGCCTCACCGACGTCGCCCACGTCGCCCGGCTCGCCCGCCTTTTCCCCAGCCTGGCCGGCCGTTTCCCCGTCCGCCCGCACCAGCCCGCGAGCGGCGAGACCGTCACGAGCGGCGTTCCACTGCTCGACGGTCCACTGCCGGCTGGCGAACACTTCGGCGGGAGCGGCACCCACTGCGGCGTGCGAGACCAGCGCCTCGGCGGGACCGATGTCATGGGCCCGGAGCGCCGCTATGTGGCCGTCGCCGCGGTGCTCGCGCAGGATGGTGGCGGCCTGCCACAGCACCATGTGCGGCTCGTCCGGCCAGGGCAGTGCGGCGTTGGCGGCGGCCATCGGCCGATCCGTCACGTCCGCCGCCTCGGCGACTCGACGCGCCGTCTGGGCGGCTTGCCGCAGTTCCGGCGAACCGATCCGGTCGCCCAGGATCCGGCGCAGCGCCCGGTCCATGGCGCTACGGCGCGCGGCCAGAACCTGCTCGGGCGTTGCCGTCTGCCAGGCCGACGCCATGTACCGCTCGACCATCTCCGGGTTGAAGCTGTAGAAGAGCTCGCTCACCGTTGACGCGTCCACCGCTCCCAGGGGAGCGGCCCGGTACGGGAAGTAGCTCGGCCAGCGCTCGTCGACGGTATATCCCAAGGCCGCAGCCTCTTCGGAAGCCTCAGGCGCGTAGTACAGGACGGCATGGACGGGCTCCAGCAGTTGCCACATCTGCCGGACGGTGCTCAAGTCATGGTTCATGGCCATCTCCGTCACCTCTGCACTCCCCGCTCACCGCTCCCCGCTCGTAGGGGTCACGGCTCGCGGCTCGCAATCTTGTCACTGTCTAGATCCGGGTACAGCTTCGCCCGCGAACGCGAACTTGTCAATGCCTAGTTCCGGCGACGGCGCCGCCGCTCAGCCCTCCGAGGCGCGGCGAAGAAGAGTCCGGACGTCCTCGACGTACACCAGGCGCCGGAACGGAACCCGCCGGTACCTGATCGGGAAGCCGAAAGAGGCCCGCTCACCCGTCCGATGCTCCACGAGCACGCGGACCTCCCCGTCCAGAACCGGCAGTTCACGGTAGAGAAGCCCTACGAGCACGCCGAGGCAACCCCAGGTACGGGACGGCAGCGCATTCCCGTAGACCAGGGCAGCGCAACGACACGTCCGTGCCTTCGCGTGAACGGCGGGCCAGAAGGAGTCCTCACCCCGGAGGCGGTCCCAGTCCACAGCGAGGTCCTCGTGCGTAGGCTTCTGCACTCGCACCTGGCCCTGACCAGGGACCTGCCCCCGTCCCGGCTTCAACCGACGCTCCCGCGACTGAGCACCCGCCGTCGAGCCGTCCAAGACGACCCACCGCAGCGGGACGCCCCGAAAGCGGCCCCACTCCCCCTGAGCCGTCCTCAGAGCCGCGAGCAGAACCTGGACGACATCTCCCCTGACCTCCGCAGAAAAGACGTCCAGCTCCCGCACAGCGGTCAGGAGATGCGGTCGAGGATGAGGGGATGAAGGTCCAGCGTCCCGCTCTCTTCGACGGAGAACGCGCCGTCCAGCGATTCCAGCGCGCGCGCAAACCGGGACTCGTCGTCGGCATGCAGCGTCAGCAGCGGCTGCCCGGCCGTGACGCGGTCACCCGGCTTGGCATGGCACGTGATCCCGGCCGCGAACGACACCGGGTCCTCCTTGCGCGCGCGCCCGGCGCCGAGACGCCACGCGGCGACGCCGACACCGTAGGCGTCCAGACGAGTCAGCACACCGGACGACGGCGCCGCGACGACATGGTTCTCCCGCGCGGACGGCAGCGCCGCGTCCGGGTCGCCGCCCTGAGCGCTGATCATCCGGCGCCAGACGTCCATGGCGGACCCGTCCTTCAGCGCGTCCGCCGGGTCCTTCCCGGAGACGCCGGCGGCGGCCAGCATCTCCCGCGCCAGCGTGAGCGTCAGCTCCACCACGTCGGACGGCCCGCCCCCGGCCAGCACCTCGACCGACTCCGCGACCTCGACGGCGTTGCCGACCGCGTTGCCGAGAGGGCGGTCCATGGCGGTGAGCAGGGCGACCGTCCGCAGCCCGTGATCGGTGCCGATCGCGACCATCGTCTCGGCGAGCTCCCTGGCCGTCTCCGGTGTCTTCATGAACGCGCCGGAGCCGACCTTGACGTCCAGGACCAGCGCGCCCGTCCCCTCGGCGATCTTCTTGGACATGATCGAGGACGCGATCAGCGGGATCGACTCGACGGTCCCGGTGACGTCCCGGAGCGCGTACAGCTTGCGGTCGGCGGGGGCGAGCCCGCTGCCGGCGGCGCAGATCACCGCGCCGGTGGAGCGCAGCACGTCCAGCATCTCGGTGTTCGACAGCGACGCGCGCCAGCCGGGGATGGACTCCAGCTTGTCCAGGGTGCCGCCGGTGTGGCCGAGCCCCCGCCCGGACAGCTGCGGGACGGCCGCGCCGCACGCCGCGACCACCGGCGCCAGCGGCAGCGTGATCTTGTCTCCGACGCCTCCGGTGGAGTGCTTGTCGGTTGTCGGACGGTCCAGCGCGGACCAGTCCATCCGCTCGCCGGACCGGATCATCGCCTCGGTCCAGCGGGCGACCTCGGCGCGCGTCATGCCGTTGAGCAGGATCGCCATCGCCAGCGACGCCATCTGCTCCTCGGCGATCTCGCCGCGCGTGTAGGCGTCCACCGCCCAGTCGATCTGGTCGGCGGTGAGCGTCCCGCCGTCGCGCTTGCTGCGGATGACGTCGATGGCGTCCACAGTGTCCTCTCAGTTCGGAACGGAGCCCCTGGGGCCGGACCTTGGCCGGACTCGGTCAGGACTTGGTCGGCCCCCACGGGTGAGGGGTCGGGGCGTCAGGCCCGGGTGATCAGGTCGTCGGGACCGAAGGCGTCGGGCAGGACGTCCGACATGGGCAGGATGCCGCGGATGGTCTCCAGCAGCGTCTGGGCGCCGCCGTGCTCCCACAGGAGCTGGCGGCAGCGCCCGCACGGCATCAGCGGGTCGCCGTGCCGGTCGACGACCGACACCGCGACGAGCCTCGGCGACCCGGTCTTGCCGGGCCCGTGCAGCGCCGACACCAGGGAGCATTCGGCGCACAGCCCGACCCCGTACGAGGCGTTCTCGACGTTGCAGCCGGTGATGACGCGCCCGTCGTCCACCAGCGCCGCCGCTCCCACCGGGAAACCGGAGTAGGGCGCGTACGCGCGCTCCATCGCCTCCCGCGCGGCGGTGCGCAGGGCAGGCCAGTCGATATCGGTCATGCACCCATGATCTCTCAGGAAGGCACCGGGTCAGCGGGTCGGCGAGCCTCGCAAGACCGAGCCAGCGAGCCTCGCAAGACCGAGCCAGCGAGCCTCGCAAGACCGAGCCAGCGAGCCTCGCAAGACCGAGCCAGCGAGCCTCGCAAGACCGAGCCAGCGAGCCTCGCGTCGCCGGGCAAGCAAACCTCACCGCACCAGCACAGCGAACCTCACCGCGCCAGCACAGCAAGCCTCACCGCGCCAGGTCAGCGAGCCTCGCCGCGCCGGTACCGCAGGCCGTCGGCGGCGGGCATCCGCAGCCGCTGGCTGGCGAGCGCGAGGACGAGCAGCGTCGTCAGGTGCGGGCTGAACGACACGAGCTCACCGGGGACGGCGTCGCTCAGCAGGAACCAGACGAGCAGCGCCGCCGCCGCGACCAGCGACAGCACCGCGCCGACGTAGGCGCCGCGGACCTCACGCCGCCCGAGGTCCGTCACGACCTGCGAGCGCAGCCGGTTGGCGCGCACGCCCTGCCACACCGCGACCCCGATGAGCAGGATCGTGACGAACAGGAGCAGCGCGTGCACGGACTGGCCGCCGCCGCGCACGTTCATCGCGTCGGTGTAGCCGAACAGCAGCGACCCGGCGGCGAGCCCGCCCGGACGCCAGTTCCCGAAGATCATCGACGCGAGGCCGATGTAGCCGCGTCCGCCGGTCTGCCCGTCCTGGTAGAGGGTCGCGGCGACGGTGACGAGGAACGCGCCGGCGAGGCCGGAGAACCCGCCCGAGATGATCACGGCCGCGTACTTCATCCGGTACACGTGCACGCCGAGGGACTCGGCCGCGTACGGGTCCTCGCCGCAGGACCGGATCCGCAGCCCGAACGGAGTTTTCCACAGGATCAGGAAAGTCAGCGGGATCAGCAGCAGGCAGACCACGGTGAGCAGTGACAGCCCGTTCGTCACCCCGCGAAGGATGCCCGCGATGTCCGACACCAGGAACCAGTGGCGGTTCTCCAGCGAGCCGAGCCAGTCGGGGCTCTCCCAGCCGCCGATCTTGCCGCCGGACAGCACCGGCAGCGTCAGCGTCTTGATCGGGTCGATCGGCGGCGACTGCCGCGGCCCGCCGCCGAGGTCCTTCGCGTGCCCGGTGTTGAAGATCAGCCCGGCGAGGAACTGGGTGAGGCCGAGCCCGAGGATGTTGATCGCGACACCGGACACGATGTGGTCGACGCCGAACGTGACCGTCGCGACGGCGTGCAGCAGCCCGCCGAGCGCGCCGCCGAGGATGCCGAACAGCACGCCGATCCAGGGACCCCACTGGTAGCCGGCCCACGCCCCGGTCCAGGTCCCGAGGATCATCATGCCCTCGAGCCCGATGTTGATCACGCCGGAGCGTTCCGCCCACAGCCCGCCGAGCCCGGCGAGGAAGATCGGCACGGCCAGCCGGAGCGCCGCGCCGACCGTCCCGCTGGAGGTGACGTCGTTCGCGCCGTCGATCACCCGGACGAGCGACAGCAGCACCAGCATCCCCGCCGCGATCAGCAGGTAGTGCGGCCAGCGCAGCCGGAACTTGCCGTTCCCCGCCTTCGCCGGCGCGACGGTCTCGGTCGCGGTCATGAGGTGCTCCCAGCGGCCTCGCGGGCCAGGTCATGGCCGGTGGCGAGCTCCGCGGCGACGGACCGCTGCTGCAACCGGATCTCCCAGCGCCGGACGAGCTCGTAGACGATGACGACGGTCAGCACGACCACGCCCTGCATCACCCCGACGATCTCCTTCGGGACCTCGACCTCTTGGAGGATGTCGGAGGTCTGGTCGAGGAAGGCGAACAGCAGTGACGCGAGCGCGATCCCCGCCGGATGGTTGCGGCCGAGCAGCGCGACGGTGATGCCGGTGAAGCCGAGGCCCGCCGGGAAGTTCAGCGAGTAGTCGTAGGACTCGCCGAGCAGCCCCGGGATGCCGATCAGCCCGGCCACCGCACCGGACGCCACCATCGTGATCACGATCATCCGCTTGGCGCTGACGCCGCTGGCCTGCGCGGCGGACGGGGACAGCCCGGAGATCTTCAGGTCGAACCCGAACCGGGTGTAGTTGATGACCACCCAGAACACGACGCCGACCACGATCGCCAGGGGCAGCAGCCCGTACACCGCGCCGGGCAGGTCGATGCCGATCGCCGACAGGAAGCCGTTCAGCGGCCCGACCCGTCCCGAGTGCGGGATGGTCGCGGTCGCGACGTCGTTGCTGTTCGGCCGGGGCTCGGCGAGCCGCTTGTCGTTCAGCAGGTAGGCGATGACGCCGGTGGCGATCGCGTTCAGCATGATCGTCGACAGCACCTCGCTGACCCCGCGGGTCACCTTCAGCACGCCCGCGATCGCCGCCCACAGCCCGCCGACCAGCACCGCCGCGACGATCACCAGGATCTGTCCGAACGGCGCGGGCAGCGAGACCGCGCCGCCCAGCGCGGCGGCGAGGAACGCCGCCAGCCGGTACTGGCCGTCCACGCCGATGTTCAGCAGCGCCATCCGGAAGCCGATCGCGACCGCGACCGCCGACAGGTAGTACCGGGTGGCGCGGTTGATGATGTCGACGATGGAGTGCTGCTGCGTGCCGTAGTCGACCATGCTCTGCACGGCGCTGACGGGGTCGGCGCCGGTCAGCCGGAGCAGGATCATCGTGATGCCGAGCGAGATCAGCAGCGCGAGGATCGGCGCGCCGATCTTCAGACCGAGCCCGGTCGGACCGAGCCCGCGCAGGACCGCCTTCCACGACGGCACCGGCTCGGGCCCCGCCTTCACCGGCCCCCCGCGCTCCGAAGGATCGGGCTCAGCCGGCTTGGGAACCTCCACCCGCTCCGCCCCCGCCCCGGAGCCAACACCGGCCCCGGACGCAGCGCCGGACGCGGACGCCGCGCCAGACTTGCGCACTGCATCCGACTCGGACGCCGCACCGGACTTGGATGCCGCACCGGACTCGGACGCCGCGCCAGGCTTGGACGCCGCGTCAGGCTCGGACGCCGCATCCGACTCGGACGCCGCACCGGACTTGGATGCCGCACCAGGCTTGGACGCACCACCAGGCTCCGGCGCTGCACCAGACTCGGACGCAGCGCCGGACTCGGAGGCCGCGTCTGGCTTGGACGCTGCATCTGACTTGGGCGCCGCGCCAGGCTTGGACGCACCACCAGGCTCCGACGCTGCGCTGGGCTCCGAAGCCTCACCGGGCTCTGCCGTGCCGGACTTGGACGCATCACCGGATCCCGAAGCCGCGCCGGATCCAGACGCCGTGTTGGGGTCGGAGGCCTTGTCGGGCTTGGGAGGCTTGTTCTGGTCGGAGGGCGGGGTGAGGGGGTCGTTCGGGTCCGGGGTGTCGTTCGGGCCGGTCATGACGGGTCCCCGGCGCCGGTCATGGCGGAGCCGAGCTCCTCCGGGGTGACCGTCCGCGGATCGACCTCCGCGACCAGCCGGCCCCGCAGGATCACGTGCAGGGTGTCGGACATTCCGATGAGTTCCTCAAGATCGGCGCTGATCAGCAGCACGGCGAGCCCGTCGGCGCGGGCCTGGCGCAGGTAGTCCCAGATGGCGGCCTGGGCGCCGACGTCGATGCCGCGGGTCGGGTGCGCGGCGATCAGCAGCCGCGGCTCGCCGGACATCTCCCGCCCGACGATCAGCTTCTGCTGGTTGCCGCCCGACAGGGCGGCGGCGGGCACGTCGATGCCGGGCGTCCGGACGTCGTACTCGCGGACGATCCGGGTGGTGTCGCGGCGGGCGCCGCGCCGGTCCACCCAGGGGCCGCGGACGTTGGGGCGCTGCGTCTGGTGGCCGAGCACCCGGTTCTCCCACAGGGTGGCCTCCAGCACGAGCCCGTGCCGGTGCCGGTCCTCGGGGATGTAGGCGATGCCGGCCTCGCGGCGGCGCCGCGTCGGCCAGTGCTCGATCTCCTCGCCGCCGTAGACGATCGTCCCGGCGTCCGCGGACCGCAGGCCCATGATCGCCTCGATCAGCTCGCTCTGCCCGTTGCCCTCGACGCCGGCCAGCCCGACGATCTCGCCGCGCCGGATCCGCAGCGAGACGTCGTCGACGACGGGACGGCCCTCGGGGGTGAGGACCGTGAGCCCGCCGACCTCCAGCTGGACGTCCTCGGTGACGGTCGAGTCGCGCAGCTCCGGGGTGGGAAGCTGCGAGCCGACCATCAGCTCGGCGAGCCGCCGCGAGGTGACCTCGGACGGGTCGAGCCGCGTCGCGACGGTGGTGCCGCGGCGGATCACCGAGATGGTGTCGGCGACCGACAGCACCTCGTCCAGCTTGTGGGAGATGAACAGGACGGTGAGGCCCTCGGCGCGCAGCTCCCGCAGGTTGCCGAACAGTTCCTCGACCTCCTGCGGGACGAGCACGGCGGTGGGCTCGTCGAGGATCAGCAGGCGGGCGCCCCGGTACAGCACCTTGAGGATCTCGACGCGCTGCCGCTCGCCGACGCCGAGCGTCTCGACGAGGACGTCGGGGTCGACGCGCAGCCCGTACGCCTTCGACATCTCGCGGATGCGGGCGCGGGCGGCGTCGAAGTCGATGCGGCCGCGCAGCCAGCCCTTGGCGCGCGGCTCGGCGCCGAGGATGACGTTCTCCAGCACGGTCAGGTTGTCGGCCAGCTTGAAGTGCTGGTGGACCATGCCGATGCCGCGGGCGATCGCGTCGGCGGGGGTGCGGAACGACACCGCCTCCCCGTCGATCTCGATGGTGCCCTCGTCCGGCCGCTGCATCCCGTACAGGATCTTCATCAGCGTGGACTTGCCCGCGCCGTTCTCGCCGCAGAGCGCGTGCACCTCGCCGGGCTCGATGCTCAGGTTGATGTCGCGGTTGGCGACGACGCCGGGGAACCGCTTGGTGATCGATGTCAGCCGCACGGCCGGCACCTGGTCAGGCACGAGTGCCCCTCCTCCTGCCTCGGGATACGCGGCCGGGGCGCGCGCGCCGGGCGGCGTCGCGTCGGCGACGCACGGCCCGGGCGCGCGCGCCCGGCCGGGAGACGGCCGGGGGGGGGGGGCCCGCGGCGGGCGGCGGGGGCCGCCCCCGACCCCCCCCCCGGCCCAATTGGGGGTTTTGGGGGGGGGGGGGGGGCGC
>NZ_JBEPCJ010000177.1:0-9170 GCF_040299565.1 Spirillospora sp. NPDC000708 | reverse complement strand
CTCGACTACGACCGCGCCGTCAAGAGCGACTACGGGCAGTGGCGCGTCGGCGTCTCGCCCGAGGAGGAGAACGACGACATGCCGAGCTACGTGTCCGTCGGCACGACCAAGGAGCAGCAGCTGCCCGCCGGCCAGTGGACCAACGTCAGCTGGCAGCACGACTACGCCGACTCCGAGCACCAGCACAGCGACGCGGGCGGCCCCAGCATCCTGTGGGGCTCCGCCCGCTACGCGCTGACCGCCGCCGTCACGGTCACCGGGGTGCCCGCGGGCACGCTGATCCAGGCCCGTACGGTCGAGGTCGACAGCAAGGACGACAGCAAGGTCACCGGCGGGCCCGTGCAGGACTACGTGTCGGCCGGCGACCAGACCCACATCGTGTACTCGCTGGGCGCCGACACCGTGGGCGACGGCTACCGGGTGCGGTTCCAGGTCGTCCAGCACGGCTCCGGCGCCGCGAAGGTCGCCACCGGAGGAAGCGCCAAGGTCTTCTTCTGGCGCTGATCCGCCCGGCGCCGCCCCGTTGAGCCGCGGCGTGTCGTCGTCATGAGGCGCTCATGGCAGCGGCACGCCGCGGCTCGATCTCAGAAGTCGTCGTTGGTGTAGGGGGCCAGCGGGACGGCGAGGGCGGCGTCCATGCGCGCGGCGGCGCCCGGCGTGTGCTCGGTGACCGCGCCGATGCACACCAGCGTGCTCAGCCTGGCGCCGCCGAGGTAGACGGCGCCGAGGTCCGCGACGTCCAGGGACAGGTCCGGCGGGTCGGCGGTGGGCGCGCAGCCGGGCGCGGGCCCGGTCGTCAGCCGCCACCGGCCGTGGTTGGCGGGGATGCGGGCGTCCGCGACGTCCAGCACGAACGCGTCGCCGGACGCCCAGGACCGGGCCCGGAGCGCGGCCGGGACGTCGACGAGCCGCAGCCACAGCGCGCCGTACTCCCCGGCCACCCGGACCTGGTCGGGGTCCGCGGCCATGTGCGGCAGCAGGTCGTCCACCGGGCGGCTCGGCGCCTTGATCCGCGAGGTCAGGTCGATCCCGGCGAGGTACCGCCACAGCGCCGCCTCGACCCGGGCGTCCGCGGCGACGAGGTCCTCCAGCCGGACGGTGCCGTGCCCCGTCCGGTAGATCGCGTAGCCCTCCGGGTGCACGACAACGCGCGGCTCGGTGAGCCGCTCGTCGCTCAGCTCCTCCTCGGGCAGGACGTTGCGGGACCACCACTCCGCGTCGCGCACCAGCCCGCCCGGACGGCGGGACAGGGCGGCCTCGTGGATCGGGCCGAGCACGGCGGGCGCCTCCGCGGGGTCGACCAGCCACAGCGGCCGCGGGTCGGGCTCGGTGCGCAGGTCCAGCGGGCGGGAGGTGTCGACCTCCAGCTCGGCGGCCCGGTCCGCGAGGCCGAAGCCGTAGCGCCCGTAGATCGCGCCCTCGGACGCCCACAGCACCGCGACCGGGCGGCCCGCGGCGATCGCGTCGGCGTGCATCCGCTCGATCATCGCCGACAGCACGCCGCGGCGGCGGTGCGTCGGCAGCACGCCGACCGCGGTGATCGCGGAGCAGTCGACGGTCCCGCCCGGCACGGCCAGCCGCATCGGCAGCGCGGCGAGCTGCCCCGCCCGGACGCCGCCGGACCAGGCGCCGATCCGCTCGGCGCGGCGCATCAGCCAGCGCCAGCGTTCCAGGTCGCGCTCGCGGATGCGCTGGTGGAACACCAGCCCGGAGAAGTCGATCATGCCGTCCAGGGCGTCCTCGGGGACGTCCCTGATCTCCAGATCGGTCATGCGCCCACGGTAACCAGCGCCCGCAACCGGTTTTCCGGAGGCGGGCGGTCAGCCCCTGACCAGCGTCGCGAGGCACTCCACGTGCTGGGTCATCGGGAACGCGTCGAACGCCCGCAGGGTCTCCAGCGTCCAGCCGCGCTCGCCGAAGTAGCCGAGGTCGCGGGCCAGGGTGGCGGGGTCGCAGGACACGTAGGCGATCTTGCGGCCGGCGAGCCGGGTGATGTGCTCGACGACGTCGCGGCCCGCGCCCGTGCGGGGCGGGTCGAGGACGACGACGTCGGCGCGGCGGACGCGCTCGCCCCGGTGGTGGCCGCCGCCGCGCTTGTTCTGCGTGCGCGAGCCGCCGGAGGCGCGGCCGAACTCCAGGTCGGCGATGATCTCCTCGACGGGGCCGCGCTCGATCGAGACGTTGTCCAGGTCGCGGAGGTTGAACCGGGCGTCCCGGACCGCCTGCCCGTCGGACTCGACGCCGACGACGAGGCCGTCGCGGCCGATCCGGTCGGCGAGGACGCCGGCGAACAGCCCGACGCCGCAGTACAGGTCGAGGGCGATGTCGCCCGGCTTCGGCTCCAGCGCGTCCACGACGGCGTCGGCGAGCAGCTGCGCGGCGCCCGGGTGGACCTGCCAGAACCCGCTGCCGCTGACATGGAACATCCGGCCGGAGACGCTCTCGCGGACGTACGGCGGGTTCGATCCCGGCTCCGGCTTGCCGCGCACCAGCCGGACCGGAACGTCCAGCCGGGGCACCCGGATCTTGCGGCGGTCCCGGCCGCGCAGCACCACGAGCCGGTCGCCGGTGGTGGCGGACACGATGCCCTCGACGCCGGACGCGCCGGGCCAGCGCTTGCGCTCGATGCCCATCAGCTCGACGCCGGGGTGCGCGATCAGGCACTCGTCGACCGGCTCGATGTCGTGCGAGCGGTGCCGGCGCAGGCCGACCGCGCCGCCGTCGACGGAGAACTGGACGCGGGTGCGCCAGCCGAGCCCCGGCTGCGGCATCACCTCGGCGTCGACCGGGTACGGGACCTCCTCGACGACGACCGTGCGGGTGATCCCGGCCAGCCGGCTCAGCTGCTCCTCGACGACCGCGGCCTTGAGGGCGCGCTGCGCGGGCAGCGAGGCGTGCTGCCAGTCGCAGCCGCCGCAGCGGCCGGGCCCGGCGAACGGGCAGGGCGGCTCGACCCGGTCCGGGGACGCCTCGATGATCTCGACGGCGTCGGCGCGCAGGAAGTTCTTGGTGCGGTCGGTGACCCGGGCCCGCACCCGCTCGCCGGGCAGCGCGTGCCGGACGAACACCACGCGCCCCTCGTGCCGCGCCACGCAGAAGCCGCCGTTGGCGACGTTGCCGATCTCCAGTTCGAGGATCTCGGGACCATCGGGGTCCGAGTCGGTGCCTCGCGAGAGGGACGTGCCCCCCGGGCCGACTCCGTCGGTTTCACTCACGGTCCGCAACACTACCGCCGGACGGGCGCGCTTCGACCCGCGGCGGACGGCGGGACGCGCCCGGCCCCGGCGGCTCCACCCGGCCCTTCAGCCGGTCGGAGGAGTGCAGCTGCCAGGCGACGCTGGTGACCATGACGCCCGGCTGGAACAGCAGCCGGCCCTTCAGCCGCAGCGCGCTCTGGTTGTGCAGCAGCTGCTCCCACCAGTGGCCGACGACGTACTCGGGGATGAAGACGGTGACGACGTCCCGGGGGCTGCGGCGCCGGACGCTCTTGACGTAGGCGAGGACGGGCCGGGTGATCTCCCGGTACGGGGAGTCGAGGATCTTCAGCGGGACCGGGATGTCGAGGGCGTCCCACTCCTCCTGGAGCCGGCTGGACTCCTCGGCGTCCACCGCGACCGTGACGGCCTCCAGCGAGGACGGGCGGGTCGCGCGGGCGTACGCCAGCGCGCGCAGCGTCGGCTTGTGGATCTTGGAGACGAGGACGATGGCGTGGTTGCGGGCGGGCAGCGCCACGTCCTCGCCGGACGGCACCAGCTCCTCGGCGACCCGGTCGTAGTGCCGGCGGATCGCCCGCATCAGCAGGAACAGCAGCGGCATCGCGATGCAGACGATGTAGGCGCCGAGCAGGAACTTGGTCAGCAGCACGACGATCAGGACGATGCCGGTCAGCGTGGCGCCGAAGGCGTTGATCGCCCGGGACGTGCGCATCCGCCGCCGCTGCGCCTGGTCGGTCTCGGTGGCGAGCAGCCGGTTCCAGTGCCGGACCATGCCGACCTGGCTGACCGTGAACGAGACGAACACGCCGACGGTGTACAGCGGGATCAGCCGGCTGACGGACGCGTCGTAGGCGTAGATCAGCAGCCCCGCCATGGTGGCGAGGATGATGATGCCGTTGCTGAAGGCCAGGCGGTCGCCCCGGGTGTGCAGCTGGCGGGGCAGGTACCGGTTCTGCGCGAGCACGGACGCCAGCACCGGGAACCCGTTGAAGGCGGTGTTCGCGGCGAGGAACAGGATCAGCGCGGTCATCGTGGTGACCAGCCCGAACCCGACCTCGAAGTTGCTGAACACGGTGTGCGCGACCTGCGCGATCACCGGGTCGGCGTCGGTGACCTCCCGGCCGGTGGCGGGGTTGATCAGGTGGCTGCCCTGGTCGGGCGAGGCGAACTTGGCGTGCGTGATGTAGGCGAACGCGGTCACCCCGCCGAACATCGTCATCGCGACGATCCCGAGCGCCAGCAGCGTCTTGGCGGCGTTCTCGCCCTTCGGCTTGCGGAACGCGGGCACGCCGTTGCTGATCGCCTCGACGCCGGTCAGCGCGGCACAGCCGGAGGAGAAGGCTCTGAGCAGCAGGAACACCAGCGCGAACCCGGCGACGCCCGTCTCGTCCCCGTGGATCTGGTAGTGCGCGGTCTCCGCGTCCAGGTGCGCGCCCGTCACCAGCCGGCCGAGGCCCCACACCAGCATGGCGACGATGGAGAACATGAACAGGTAGGTCGGGATCGCGAAGGCGACCCCGGCCTCCTTGAGGCCGCGCAGGTTCCCGATCGTGAGCAGCACGACGATGCCGATGGCGACGGCCACCTCGTGCGGCTGCATGAACTTCAGCAGCGCGCCGAGGTTCTCCACGCCGGACGACACCGAGACCGCGACGGTCATGACGTAGTCGACGAGCAGGGCGCTGGCGACGACCACGCCCCAGTTCCCGCCGAGGTTGGTGGTGGCGACCTCGAAGTCGCCGCCCCCGCTCTGGTAGGCCCGGACGTTCTGGCGGTACGACGCGACGACGGTGAGCAGGATCACCACGACGGCGGCGGCGACCCAGGGGGTGTAGTGGTAGGTCACGAGACCCGCGGCGGCGAGCGCGAGCAGGATCTCCTGGGGGGCGTACGCCACGGAGGACAGGGCGTCGCTGGCGAAGATCGGCAGCGCGACCCTCTTCTTCAGCAGCTGTTCGTGCTGCTGGGCGCTGCTGAGAGCGCGGCCCAAGATGAGCCGCTTCGCAAGGTCCGGAACCTTTGACACGGAAGGAGAGCCTAGCCCGTCCGCCGAACGCGCTTCCCCGGCCCCGCCTTCTGGGCCACCGGGTAGTGCTCGCCTGGGCGGATGTGTAGTTTTGCAGCCCGGCAGGGATCATTCAGGAAAGCGATCCTCGGGTGCAGCACGGCGTCGGCGGACCGGCGGCGGATGCCGTGCACGGCGCGGGGGGTACAGGGGGGACGTCCCCCTGGACGGAAGAAGGAACGGCCGTGCATATCGTGATCATGGGCTGCGGGCGGGTCGGGTCGACGCTCGCCCACATCCTCGAGGACAAGGGCCATACCGTGGCCATCATCGACCAGAGCCCGGAGGCGTTCCGCCGGCTGCGCAGCGGCTTCAAGGGCCGGCGCATCACCGGGTTCGGGTTCGACCGCGACGTGATCGTCGAGGCGGGCATCGAGAACGCGGACGCGTTCGTGGCCGTCAGCAGCGGCGACAACTCCAACATCATCTCCGCGCGGGTGGCCCGCGAGACGTTCGGCGTCGACAACGTGGTGGCCCGGATCTACGACCCCCGGCGCGCCGAGGTGTACCAGCGGCTCGGCATCCCCACGGTCGCGACGGTCCGCTGGACGGCCGACCAGATCCTGCGCCGGCTGCTGCCCGAGGGCGCCGAGCCGCTGTGGCGGGACCCGACCGGCGCGGTGCTGCTCGCGGAGCTGGACTCCGGGCACCTGTGGGTCGGCGAGAAGGTCGGGGCGCTGGAGGAGCACGCGGACTGCCGGGTGGCGTTCCTGTCCCGGATGGGCGAGGCGCTCGTCCCGGAGCGGAACACGGTGATCCAGGACGGCGACATCGTGCACATCATCGCGCGCGCCGACGAGGTCGAGCGGATCAACGCCGCCGTCGCGGCGCGGAACGAGGAGGGCGCCTGATGCGGGTCGCGATCGCCGGGGCCGGCGCGGTGGGCCGCTCCATCGCCCAGGAGCTGCTGGAGAACGGCCACGAGGTGCTCCTGATCGACAAGAGCCCGAAGGCCATCAAGGTCGAGATGGTGCCGCGCGCGGAGTGGCTGCTGGCCGACGCGTGCGAGATCTCCGCGCTGGACGACGCGGCGCTGGAGCGCTGCCAGGTGGTGGTCGCCTCGTCCGGCGACGACAAGGTCAACCTGGTGGTGTCGCTGCTCGCCAAGACCGAGTACGGGGTGCCCCGGGTGGTGGCGCGGATCAACCATCCGAACAACGAGTGGCTGTTCAACGAGTCGTGGGGGGTGGACGTCGCGGTGTCCACGCCGCGGCTGCTGTCGGCGCTGGTCGAGGAGGCCGTCAGCGTCGGCGACCTGGTCCGGCTGATGACGTTCCGGCAGGGCGAGGCGAACCTGGTGGAGCTGACGCTGCCCGACAACGCGCCGCTCGGCGGCGAGCGGGTCGGGTCGGTGAGCTGGCCGCGCGACACGGCGCTGGTGGCGATCCTGCGCGAGGGCCGGGTGCTGGTGCCGACGCCGGACGACACCCTCGAACCGGGCGACGAGCTGATGTTCGTCGCCAGCCAGGACGTGGAGGACGAGCTCGCCGAGCTGCTCGGGGGCCGGTAGGCCGCTGGGAGCGGAGGGGGCGGGCCGGACGGCCCGTCCCCTCGCCGCGGTCGGCGGCGGGCCGTGGCGGGCGGTGTGGGGTGCGGTGGTTCAGAGCGCGGGGGCCGGTGGTTCAGGCGCGCTCGGGCTCGTCGGCGTCCTCGCCGGCGGGGAGCGGGGTGCGGCCGCGGGCGAGCAGCCACACCATCGTGGCGAGCGCGGCGACCTGCAGCGGCCAGCCCATGACGATCTTCGCGGGGCCGAGCAGCCCGCTCTGGTCGCCGGCGGCGAGGTAGATCGGGTACTGCACGGCGACCCGCAGCGCGCACGGCAGCACCAGCAGCCAGGTCAGCCGGGAGCACAGCCGCACGATGCCGGGGTCGGACCGCCAGGCGGTCGGGTCGCCGGTGACGGAGCCGATGATGAACCCGACGATCGGCCACCGCACCACGATCGAGAAGATCATCGCGGCGGCGTAGCCGGCGTTCAGCATGATGCCGGGCAGGAACGCGTCCTCGGCCTTGCCGGAGCGCAGCGCGAAGAACGCCGCGATCGCGATGCCGACGAGGCTGTTCAGCACGAACTGGACGCTGGTGCGCTGCGCGACGCGGAGCGCGAGCAGCACCACCGCCGCGCCGATCCCGACGCCGACGGCGAGCTTGATGTCCTTGGCGGCGACGTAGGTCGCGGTGAAGCCGATGGTGGGGACGGCGGCCTCGATCATGCCGCGGACGCCGCCGAGCGCCTTGCTGAGCTGGGCCCGCACGGCGGCCTCGACGGTGTCGTGGGCGTCGCCCGGGGCGGCGGTCGCCCCGGAGGACTCCGTCACGGTGGCGGGCACCGCGTCGGGCGCAGGGGCGTGCGCGGGGCCGCCGGGCGCCGCCGTGGGGTCACCGGTGGCGGCCGCCGTCTCTGTCGCTTCCCGTTCGCTCACATCGCACTCCAGGCCGTATCGCTGCGGGGCGACCTCGCGTCCCCGGATCCGCCCCACGCGTCCGCGCCGGGCGGGATCAGGAACCGCCGCGCAGCTCGTACCGCGGGTTGAACATGACCTTGCGCCCGTCCTGGACGCTGACCAGCCCCTCGGCGCGCAGCCGGCGGCCCGGGTCGATGCCGGCGATGCGCCGCCGGCCGAGCCAGACCAGGTTGATCACGTCGGTGCCGTCGTAGAGCTCGGCCTCCAGCGCGGGGGCGCCGCCCCGGGGCCGGAGGGTCACCGTACGCAGCGTACCCGCCACGCAGTGCCGCTTGCGCGCCGAACATGCGGTGATGGGGGTGGCGCCCTCGTCACCGCTCGTCTTCTGCAGCTCCTCGGCTTCGAGCTCGGCCTTGCTCGACGCCATGCGCCGCAGGAAGCGCCGCAGGCCGCCCTTGCCCCGTTCCGGCGGGGCCGGGTCGGTCTCCGGGGAAGTGCGGGCCGAAACCTCGTCCATAAGTGGAAGCGTATGGCATCCCGGTGTGAATCGGACCGGTCGGCCCGCCTGGTTGTGCGGCCCGTCTCAGGCGGCGGCGAACCGGACGGCGGAGACGGCGACCACGGCGGCGGCCGCGACGCCGTAGCCGGCGGCGGCGAGCGCGACGACCCGGACGCGGCGCGCCTCGGTGGATCCGGTGAAGGTCAGCAGCCAGGCCAGCGCCGGGAGCACCAGGACGGCGTGCATCGTGACGAAGTGCGCGGGCTTCAGGGCGGCGGCGACGTGGTAGGCGGCCTGCTGGTGGCCGGTCTGCGCCTCGGCCACTCCCCTGGCGATCATCGCGGCGCCGGACGCCAGCGCGACCATGAGCGCGGCGAACCCGGCGCGCAGCGCGAGGCGCATGCTCGGGGCGGTGCCGGGGTTCGCGCGGAACGCGGCGACGGTCAGCGCGACGAGCGTGACCACCAGGACGGCGCCGCCGACCGCCAGCGTCCGCGAGACGGCGGTGTCGAACGGCGTCTCCATGTTGAAGTGGGACGGGACCTTCCGCCACGCCTGGAGGGTGATCAGCGCGACCTCGGCGACGCAGTCGGCCGCGAACACCCCGAGCAGGACGCGCCGGGCCCGCTCGCCGAGTTCGAGGTGGGAGCCCGCCCAGGCGATGGTGATCAGCGTGAGCCCGAAGGACAGGCCGAAGGTGACGGGCTTGCGCCACGAGACGGGCCCGGTCCACGGGCCGCCGTCGACGGCGAACACCAGCAGGTGGGCGAGGCCGCCGAGCATCAGCAGCCCGCCGACGGCGTAGCAGGCGCGCTCGACGCGCCGCCCGTCCGTCCAGATCCCGGCGATCGCCGCGCGCATCGCGGCCGCCGGCGGGCGCCCGCCGCGGACCGCACCGGCCGTTCCGTCCATGGCCGCCTCCAATGAGTGAGTGCTCACCCAGCTTACCTCGCCTCCACCGCGTACGGCGAGTCGGGGGCCCGGGG
>NZ_JBEPCJ010000176.1:0-9191 GCF_040299565.1 Spirillospora sp. NPDC000708 | reverse complement strand
TACGACGTCCTCGGCGCCCACCCGCTCCCCGCCGACGTCGCCGACGCCTTCAAGGCGGGCCTGCTGCCGATCATCGGCTTCTGCGCCGCGACCGCCGCCCTCACCCAGCTCCTCCCCAAGCCGCCCCGCCCATGACCCGTCCTTCCACCCGCCCCGGCGCCCACCCGCCGGGGCACCCGCATGCGGTCACCCGAACCGCAGCGAGACGGTCAGGATCGACGACTCCTGGGCTCGCGGGCCCTCTAACGAGTCGGTGCGGGCGGTGGTCAAGGCTTCCAGGTACCGATGCGGCCGGTGCGGCGGCGCTGCTGGGCCGCTGTGGGGATGTCAAGGCCTTGGCCACGGATGGTGAGGCGGTCGGCGATGGCGGTGCGATGTTCAACGCTCTTGTGATCGTCGTATTTGAACTTGGCCCGAACCTCGCCCACTTCCAAACGCAGCCCGCGGATCCTCGACAGCATCCGCCCGTACGGCGGCTGCCCCGGGGCGACGTCGGCGTGGTCGCCATCGGGCTGGAAATGGGCGAGTTGCTGGGTCAGCAGGTCGGCCTTGGCGTGCAAGTCGTCGATGATGTGCGCGCGGCAGTTGAACTGGACCGCTGCGTAATAGCTGGTCGGGACACCATCGGTGGGCCGAATGCCGGGGGCGGCACGCCAGGTGCCGGGAACGAAGGCATAGTCCCCGACGACGGTGAATGCGACGTTAGGATCGTTCTCGAGCACTTTCCATACCGGGTTCGGCCGCGCCAGGTGAATCAGCAGGTCGCTCCCGTCGACAATGAAGTGGGTCGGGACGACGGCGGGCGGCTGTCCGGGCGGGCCGTTGGCGGCGAGCTGGCCGAAGTCGTGGCCTTCAGCGATCCAGGCCTGCCATTCGGTGTCGTCCAGGCTCGCGTCCCAAGGCTGGATGAACATGCGGATCCCCTCTCTGTAGTCGGCAGCGGCTGCACTCCGGCAATCTGATCAAGACCGTACAGCTCCCGCACGGCCTCATCGCCCGTACTGACGGCTCCGCGCCGGTTGCGCGCAGGTACTGGATCAAGACGGGCCGGCTGCCAGACCCGGCGGCACGCGCCGGGCCCCGCTCATCCGGCCGGCATGCCGCAGTCGACGGCGATCGACTGGCCGTTGATGTGCCTGGACTCGTCAGCGCACAGGAAAGCGAACGTCTCAGCGACGTCCTCAGGCTCCAGCAGTACGCCGATCGGATGCAGTGCGGCCGTCTCCTCCGCAGTGAACATGCCGCTCAGGATCGCGCTGTTGAGCAGGGCCGTCCGCACACCGGACGCCTGGCCCGCGACTAGAATCGCCGCCCCGCCACCAACGTAGCCACGATCCGCTTGCCGACATCGGCCTCAAGACCCGCCGCCTGGCACTTGCTGGACGACCCGCCGTCCGCCAAGGCCCACGTCCCCTCGCTTACCTGCAACAAGATGCTTCTCAAACACGCACTTAAGGAGTGCGCGGGATATCCGAGAGGTGGAGGTTCCAGAAAACCGCACCGGCTAAACGACCATGGCCCGTTCGGCACGCGCGGCGAACGCGCCCGGCACCGGCACGTGCAGGCAGCCGGGAGAGGGCGAAGGCACCGGCCAGGTCAGCGGCGGCGTCACCACGCAGGCCCGCTGGCGCCCGTCGGCGCTGCGCAGCGCCGCTTCCGAGGTCCCCGCCAGCGTCCCGCCCGCGTCCACCGGCGTCCGCACAGGCACCAGCCGCGCGACAGTCTGCCGGACCTGAACCGTCACGACGTCCCGAGCACGCCACCTCCTCAGGGCGGCAGCGGCACGATGGCGAGCGTGGAGCGATCGTCAAGAGCTGTCCGCCCATCGTCAAAACTCGACCGCCCCTCCCCTGTTAACTTCACCAGGGTGAACCACGTGGGAAATGTGAATCGCGACGGACTCGGTTCGACTTCGTTCTTGCGCTCTCCATTCCAGCGACGGCGAACGGAAACTCAGGACCCTACTTGATTCGCCTTTCCCTCTGCTTCGCCCATTCTCTACGAACCTTCCCCGCCAGAAGGATGTGCCCATGACTCGACGCAATCGGCGCCTGCGCGGCACCGCGCTCGCCGCGGTCACGGCGGTGACCGCCGGCACGGCGGGCCTGACCGCCGTGCCCGCGCACGCCGCTCCCAAGGCGCCCGCCCGGCCCGGCGACTTCAACGGCGACGGCCACCGCGACCTGGCGCTCGGCAGCCCGCTCGGCACCGCGAACGGCGCCGCCAGGGCCGGGTTCGTCACCGTCGCCTACGGCACCGCGACCGGTCCCGACGCCGCCCGCAGGCAGGTCATCACACAGGAGAGCGCCGGGGTCCCGGGCGGCTCGGAGGAATCGGACGGATTCGGCGCCTCTCTGGCCTCGGCCGATTTCGACCTCGATGGCTACGCCGACCTCGCCGTGGTCGCCGACGGTGAGGACGACTCCGTCGGGCTGGGAGGCGGAAGCATCACCCTCATCTACGGCAGCGCGAGCGGGCTGTCGTCCAAGGCCGTGAGGTTCGGGACCGATGACGGCGACACCTACGCCCACGGTGCCATCACCGTCAGCGCGGCCGATGTCACCGGTGACGGCAAACCCGACCTGGTTGCCGGGGGCCGCGGCTTCTTCACCCTCTACCGTGGCCTCGGCTCGGGCGAGCTGGTCGGCACGACGACCTCCGTCGGCCAAGGGGAGGGCGAGGGCGTTCACGTGTCCACCGCCGTCGCCGACTTCACCGGCGACGGGCACGCCGATCTGGCGTACGCCTACGTCTGGGACGGCATCGACGGGGATGACCGTTCGCTGCGGCTCAACGTCTACAAGGGCGCCCCGACCGGGCTCGCCGACACCCCCTCGTACAGATCCTCCGACACCGCGGTGCGATCCCTGGCCGCCGGTGACGTCGACGGCGACGGCCGCGCCGACCTGGTAGCGGGGGCGGACGGCGGCCGCGGCGGCCAGGTCCGGGTGTATCCGGGCACCGCGTCCGGCGTCGGCGCCGCCACCGTCATCGACCAGGACACCGACGGCGTACCCGGAACCGCCGAGTACGGCGACTCCTTCGGCGCGTCCGTGGCGACCGGCGACGTGAACGGCGACGGCCGTGCCGACATCGCGGTCGGCGCCCCCGAAAAGACCGTGGACACCGTCGCCAAGGCGGGTGCGGCCACCGTCCTCTACGGCGGACCGGGCGGAGTGACCGGCAACGGCGCCCAGCAGATCAGCGAGAACGCCGGGGACGTGACGGGCCACGCCGAGGAGAACGACCTGTTCGGCTCCCAGGTGTCACTCGCCGACCTCAACGGTGACGGCAAGTCAGACCTCGCCGTCGGTGCCAGCGGCGAGAACGACCGTGGAGGCGCGCTGTACATGCTGAACGGCGGCGCCTCCGGTGTGTCCACCACCGGAGGCCGGACGTTCTACTCCAGCACGCTCGGGGTGCAGGGACGCGACGCCGAACTCGGCGGGGTCGTCCTGCCCTGACCAGGCGGCGGGCCGCGCGGTGCCTCCGCCCCCCGCCGCGCGGCCCGCGTTCCGGCTCCCCGCCTTGACGGGCGGCGGCCCTTTCCGGAAACGGCTATGCGGTCCGGCCCGGCGCCGACTCGAGAGCGCGGCGTCGATGGTCGCTCGGAGCGATTCCGTAGGCCGCGCGGAACGCCCGGGTGAACGTGGCGTGGTCGTTGAATCCCCAGCGCGTCGCGATCCGGTGGATGGGCACCGCGTCCAGCGCCGGATCACCGAGATCGCGGCGCGCGCGTTCGAGGCGGAGGCGGCGGATCCACGACGAGACCGCGATGCCCTGCGACTGGAAGAGCCGATGCAGGTGGCTGACCGAGATGTGGTGCGCGGCGGCGATGGAGCGCGGTGACATCCCGGGGTCGTGGAGGTGCCGCCACACGTACTCCTCGATGCGCGGGAGCAGCGCGCGCTGGGGAAGGCCGTCCGCCGGCTCTATCGCCGCATGGTGCGCGATCACCGCGTTCAGGAGATCGACCGCTATGCCGCCCAGGCGAGGCGCGTCGGCCGGGCGGTAGGTGCCGGAGTCCGTGGTCAGCCGAAGGAGGTACTCGGTGAGCAGCGCCGCCACCCCCGACCTTCCCGAGAGCGGAACCGCGAGGACCCGGTCGGCCTGTTCCGGGTGCGCCACCAGGGTGCGGGGCACCTGGGCGCGCACGAGCCGGGCCGGCCGCTCCTCCGCCGTGATCCGCACCCGTAGCGGGCGCCTGCTGTCATAGACCGCGAGTTCGCGTTCGCCCAGTTCGGCGCGTCGGCCGGCCTGGTCCACGACGAGCCGGCCGCACAACGGGAACACGACCGAGTACAGTCCCGGGTCCTGCGCCCGGATGAGCGGCAGCGGCCTCCGCACCTCGGCCGGCGAGCAGGTCAGTTCGACCACGTCCGCCGCCCCGAGATCGAGCGCCCGCACCGTCGCCTGGAAGCTCTGCGACCCGTCGCTCACGACCCGCATCGGGTGCGCGCTGGTCACCTGGAAGTCGTCGAAGGCGGCCAGCCGCCGATCGGGCGCGAACTCGTCGCTGCTGAAAACCGTCTGGATCATCGTTCCCCCAGGGCAGAGGCGCGTGCCGGTCCATGACGGCCCACCGGCCGTGCGCCACGCACTCTAAGGGACTTATAGTCCCTTAAGCAAGGGACTATAAGTCCCTTGCTTAAGCCGCGTAACCTACGGCCTGGGCTGATGAAAAGGTACGGACGAGTCTTCTGGAGGGCGGCCATGGCACCGGACGACGCCGCGCGAGCCAGGGCGCGCGGCAGCGGCGGCCGGGCGAGGCGCCCCAGGCGCAATGCCGCGCAGGTCCAGCACGCCGTCCTGCAGGCCGCCGTCGACGAACTGACCGACCGGGGATACGACGGCTTCACGATGGACCGGGTCGCCGCCCGCGCCGGCACGAACAAGACGGCGATCTACCGGCGCTGGCCCAGCCGCACCTCGCTCGCCCTCGCCGCCTACCGGCAGCTGGTCGCGCGGCCGGAGAACCCGCCCGACACAGGTGCGCTCCGCTCGGACGTCATCGCCCTCTTGCGGGCGGCAGCCGACCGGATGAGCTCCCCGGCCGGAGCCGAGATCCTGCGCGGCCTGGTGATGGACGCGCGCCGCGAACCGAAGACGATGGCCGCCCTGCGCGACGAACTCGCCCGCGGCGAGCCCGGCACCATGCTGACCATCCTCGCGCGGGCCGTCGCCCGCGGAGAGGCACGGCAGGACTCCCTCGTCCCGCGCATCGCGACCCTGCCCGTCGTCCTGCTCCGCAACGAGCACCTCCTGAACGGCCCGGAGCCGATCCCCGACGAGACCATCACCGAGATCGTCGACCTGGTGTTCCTCCCCCTGGTCCGCCCCCGCTGACCACCCTCCCAGCAGAGGTCACCGCTCGACCCGTCCACCGACGGCCCGAAAAAGCGATTTCTGGAAGCGCCAATCGGCAACTCCGCAAGACCACAGCACGCTCAGACATGCCTTTGCCGACATTGTGATTGATGCGAAACGAGCCATCGACGAACGTCAGCCGCCTTCGGCCGCCAGTCAGTGCGTCTTCTCCACAGCCCACTGCCCTTCCCACCTTGGCAAGTTAAAGTGCGGGCCAACCTTCCTGAAGTACCGGCTCGGCGCCAATCCCAATCGGTCCGCAGCACGACACGGGGCAGCAGCGTCCACTCTCCAGGATCGACGGTCATACTGCAAAGGAAGAGCCGAGTGCCGCGCGCAACGTCCTGCGCGCCCGGTGGACCCGTGAGCGGACCGTACCCACAGGGATGTCCAGAACGTCTGCTATTTCCTTGCAGGACATGCCGCCCGTGCGGAGCAGCAGGGGTTCGCGGTCGCGCTCGCTGAGCGTGGCCAGTGCGGTTGCCAACCGAGGACCCTGCGCCTTAGCCGTAACTGCGTCGGCTACCCGCTCATCCAGGGCATCGGTTACGAGAGGCTCGAAACCGGAGCGAGCGAAAGCGCGGTGCATGCGGATCTCAGACCGCCAATGGTTGCCGACGAGCCTGACCACGATTCCGAACAACCAAGGCCCGGCGTCCTCACGCGTAAGATCGTAATCACCTCTACGCCGGAACGCGATGAGGAAGGTCTCGGAGACGATATCGTCCGCAGCGTCGGGGCCGAGACGGCGTGCTACATAACCCCACAGTCGACGGCTGTGCCGCTCGTAAATCCCCGAGAATGCCTCTGGCTGATTTCTGGATCGGTCAATTAGTTCAGCATCATCGACATCGATCGGGGTCTCGACCTTCAGACTCGGAACCGAAGACATCGAATTGTGCACTTCCTTAGGACTCGATATGCCTGAGGTCGGCCAGTGGCCTTCCGCTCATCGTGAACGCACGTCAACCCGGTGAAACATTTGACGGAAGTAGAAGCCTTCGAGTGTCGTTCAGCCACGAGGCCCGTCGGCGGCACCGATATTCGGTCCTCTGCGGACCAGTCCGCAAGTGCTCGATCTAGGCAATCTCCCAGAGCGAGCACGTGCGAGCATGGTGAGCGCGCCGACACCGGCTCCCCGAGCATCCATCGCCGACGGTTGGGGCTGACCGTTATTGCGAGGCCGCCGTACAACAGCCGATGCTGCGTTCACGCCGGGGCGATGAAGTTACTGGAGGCACCGCCGATGAGGACTAACCTCAATCAGGCGAGTGGGGTCAGCATGGCAGCGGCGCCCACTGCGAACGCAACCGGCGGACGCCGATGCCGCGCAGCGTCGAATTGCCCGGCCCGCAGTGTGAGAGCCTTGCCCAGCGGGCTCGCACGGACGTCACGGCCCCATGGGCCGCCACACATGTAGAGACGCTGGGGCGGAGTCGTCCACGTGGAACATGCTTGTCCTGACCTCGTCGCGTGAACCGACCTGGATCTGCGGTGCGTCGCCGACCCAGAACTGGTCCGGGTGAGCGGCCATCGGATGGTCAGGAGACACGATCTGGAAGGCCGGGTCATGGCTGGGCTCGGCGCCCTTGGTGCAAGTCGGGCTGGCGTCGAACCGGATGGTCCAGCCGTCTCGGACCCACACGCCGTTCTCAGGCCGCCATCCGGCGACAGACGAGCCGTCATCAAGCCATACGGCCTCGTGCAGCGCCGGCTGGATGGTGACTTGCCTTCCCCAAGGAACCTTGACGCTCTCGTGGTGGTGCCGCCGCACAAAACGATCGTCCTCCTGCGGCGCACCTTCGCCACCGCCGCGCGGAGCGTGCGCAGCCGCGCCTGCCTGGTGGCGGCGTGGTCGTCGCCGTCCGGAGCCACGAATACCGCCCCGTTCGAAATTGGGCAGGTGATCGAACCGACAGGTGCGGCACCGACCGGGTTGGACGCCGACTGCCGGTCGTCCTGCTCCCGGCAGCCGGAAAGCCCGAACGCGACGGCCGTCACGTGGGCGAGCGTAACGATGCCCCTTGCGTGGTGTCGTCTGCGCGGCATAAGGGGAATTCACCTCTAGAAGTTTGGTAACTGGGATCCATAACTACCGTCGAGCCGCTCTCCGGCCGCTACAGGGGCATGCGGTCCCGAAGGGTGCGCGCCCCACATGTCGCCGATCACCGCTCCTCAGCGCGTCCGCATGTCCTCGGCGACGGAAGCCAGCCGTTCGAGCACGTTGTCGAGCTGATCGCCTACGACCATTTGGTCGATCGTGGCGTGCTCCAGGAAGCCGGCGCCCGCAATGTCGCGGAGAAGCGTGACGAGCGGATCCCAGAAGCCATCGATGTTGAGAAGGCCGACCGGCTTGCGGTGCAGCGCCAACGTCTGCCAGGTCCACACCTCGAACAATTCCTCGAGCGTTCCGAGTCCGCCGGGAAGCGCGAGAAAGGCTTGTGCCCGCTCAGCCATCAGGGCCTTGCGCTCGTGCATCGTGTCCACGACGGTCATCTCCACGACCGGCTCCCGGCCGACCCGCCCCCATTCCCGCTGCACCATAAAGCGCGGGATGACGCCGTAGACCCGGCCGCCGCCGTCGATCACGCCCTGCGACACCCGCCCCATCAAGCCCGCGCCTCCGCCGCCGTACACCAACTCGATACCGCGGTCGGCGAGGGCCCGCCCTACCGCGTACGCCATCTCCGCGTGGGCGGGATCTGAACCGTTCCGGGCGCCGAGGAAGACGGCCAGCCGCGAAAGCCCCCTGGCGGTCCGGCGGCTTCCCACTCGGCTGAGCGCATCCACGATGGTCGGCCAAACGCCGGCTCCTGGGTCAACGAGGTCAAAATGGCCGGTGGAAGGCGCCACGATCAGTTCTGCGGCCGAAGCCGCGGCGTACCAGCGGGACATCGCGACCGATAGCAGCTCGTCGCGGTCCCCGTGCACGATGACCGTCGGAATCTCGACCTGCCCCAAAGTAGCAAGGTCGGCCGCGGGGTACCGGCCAAGGGCCTCTTCGGTCCCGCCGTCGTGCGCTTCGGCAACGGCCCTGTCTCGCACCCGGTACGCAGTGGCTAAATGGCAGTTCGGAGCCAAAGCGACAACCCCCGCCACCATGGGACGTGTTGACGTCGCACCGGGCATGCCACTCCCGAGCCTGTGGCGCCGGCTCGCCCAAAGGGCCAGGTCGCCGCCAGCAGAGTAACCCAAATAGACGATCCGTTTGAGGTCGACTCGGCCCGGAGCCGCCTGCTCGACGAGTGCGGGGAGGACGTCTGTGGCTGTAGCAACGTCGATCAATGTGGTATGCCAGTCGCCGCCTTTACCGATTTGACGACACTGGAGGTCGATTACGGCGTAGCCGCGGGCCACCAGATCGTCTGCCACTCCGAGGTTTCGGCCGTCATGCTCGACCTGCCAGAAGGAGCCATCGAGAAAGAGCACGGGGGGCGCCGGCGTGAAGCCGATCGGCAGCCTCAACTCTGCCACCTGACTGCGATCAGGGCCATAGGAGAGGCGGACCGGGCCTCTCACTCTGTTCTCTTCTTCCGGACGGTCAGCGTAACTGGATGCCTTGTCACTCACGCGCTCAGACCACGACTGCGAGCGGCATATTCGGCAGGCCGTGATTAAGGAAGGCTCGCAAATGGAACAGAAGTTGCGCCTGTTCCTCAATGCTCGAGGACGGATCAGGGAAACCCTCCAGACGCGGTGCGCCCAGGACACGGCTCACCTGAGCCTGCGTGCGCCGATCGCTTCCGGTCGTCATCGTCGTATGGTCTTTCCGGGGTGGGTGTGAGCGGTCAGGTCGCGTGGAACTTCGTGTTGTCGAAGACGGC
>NZ_JBEPCJ010000175.1:0-9433 GCF_040299565.1 Spirillospora sp. NPDC000708 | reverse complement strand
ACGCCTCGGGGGGGGCCGCGGGCCGGCGGGATGAGGGTGTCGGCGGTGGCGTTGCGGGCGTCGAGGCCGGGGCGGGGGTGGCCGCGCGGCGGGACGGTCCCCGCCGCGGCGAGCCGCCCGTACCGGACGACGGACAGCTCCCAGCCGCCGTCGAAGCCCGGCCGGGCGGCGACGAGTTCGGGGAGCCGGGCGAGCGCGGTGAGGCGCTGGCCGCGGGCGGCGGCGCGGACGAACGCGGCGAGCCGATCGCGCTGCGCGGCGGCCTCCTCGTACCGCAGCTCGGACGCGAGCCGGTCGATGCGGACCTGCGCGGCGGCCACGACGGGCCGCACGTCGCCCTCCATGATCGCGCGGGCGGTCTCGGCGTGCACGGCGTAGGCGTCGGGCGACTCGCGGCCGTCGCAGGGCGCGCCGCAGCGGCCGAGGTCGGCGAGCGCGCAGGTGCGGGCGCGGCCGCGCTCGATGAGCCGGACGGTGAGCCGCTGGGTGCACTGGCGCAGCGGGACGGCCTCGTGCAGCGCGGCGCGGGCCTCCTCGGCCTGCCGCCGGGACGAGATGGGGCCGAGGTACCGGGCGCCGTCGTCGCGGCACTCCCGGACGATCGACAGCCGCGGGAACGGCTCGGCGGTCAGCTTCAGCCAGATGGCGCGCTCGGGGAACTTGGAGCGGCGGTTGTAGCGGGGCTTGTGCTCGGCGATGAGCCGCAGCTCGCGGACCTCGGCCTCCAGGCCGGTGGCGCAGACGATGGTGCGGACGCGCTCGGCGAGGCCGACCATCTCGCGGACGCGCCAGCGGGTCTCCGAGCCGGTGAAGTAGCTGCGCACGCGGGAGCGCAGGTCGCCGCTCTTGCCGACGTAGAGGATCTCTCCGGCGGCGTCCTCGAACAGGTAGACGCCGGGCGCGCTCGGCACGTCGTCGGCGAGGTGGCGCTTGCGGCGCTGCTCGGGGGTGGGCGCCTTGGCGAAGCCGCGCAGCTCCTCCAGGGAGGTGACGCCGAAGGAGCCGAGCCGCTCGATGAGGCCGTGCAGGACCTCGACGGTGGCGCGGGCGTCGGCGAGGGCGCGGTGCGTCGGCTCGGTGCGGGTGCGGAAGAACCGGGCGAGGGTGCCGAGCTTGCAGTTGGGCACCTCGTCCTTGCCGAGGACGCGGCGGGCGAGGTCGACGGTGTCGACGACGGGGAACGCGGGCCAGGCGTACCCCTGGGCGGCGCAGGCGGCCTTGAGGAAGCCGATGTCGAACGGGGCGTTGTGCGCGACGAGCACGCAGCCGCGGGCGAACTCCAGGAACGCGGGGAGCACCGCGTCCATCCGGGGGGCGGCGGTGACCATCGCCGTGGTGATGCCGGTCAGCGCGGTGATGAACGGCGGGATCGGGCCGCCGGGGTCGACGAGGGTGCCGAGCTCGCCGAGCTCCACGCCGCCGCGCACCTTGACCGCGCCGATCTCGGTGATGGCCGAGTCGGCCGCCGAGCCGCCCGTGGTCTCCAGGTCGACCACCACGAAGGTGACCTCCGCCAGGGGGGTGCCGAGGTCGTCCAGGGTGCCCTGGACCGCCCGGACCTGCCCCTGGACCTCGTGCGCAGCCGTCATGCCCGCGACCGTAGAGGACGCCACCGACAGAAGGCCGGGCCGCTAGGGTTGGGGGCGCGCCGGCGCGTCCCGCCGGGCGGGGGCCGCGGGGGACGTCCAGGGGGAGCTTGGCGCGTTCCGTCCGATGCCACGTTCGTGCTGGTTAGGCTGCGTGGTGCTCGGGAAGAGACAGCCCACCGGCGGCGCAGCCCGGAAGGAGCGGGATCATCGACAGCGGCCCCGAAGCGAGCCCCGGCGGCCCGGAGCCCGGACGGCGACTGGCAGGGCCGCTGCCGGAGGCCGTCCGGCTGAGCGTGGTGGAGGCCGCCGCGGAGCTGATCGGCGCGCTGCCGCCGGACGAGGTGCCGGTGCCGCTGCGCCGGTTCGCGCGGTTCGAGCGGCGCAAGCGGGCCAAGCTGGCCGGGCAGCACATCGCCGCGGTGCTGGAGAAGGATCCGGACTTCCGGGGCCGGGTGGCGGAGCCGCTGCGGGAGGCGCAGCCGGACCTGGTCGAGGCGGTCGAGGGCGGCCGCGTGCCGCCGGCGGCGGACCCGGTGCGGGTCGCGGTGGTGGCCTACCTGCTGCGCCCGGACGGCTGGACGGAGCTGGTCGAGGCGGCGCGCGCGGAGCTGGAGCGGTCGGCGACGGCGTCGGAGGAGGAGGCCGCCGAGCGGCGCGTCGCGGCGCTGAAGGAGGAGCTGGCCGCGGCCCGGTCGGCGCGCGCGTCGGAGGTCGACAAGCTGCGCGCGGAGCTGCGCGACACCAAGGCGGAGGTCGCCGAGCTGCGGCGCAAGCTGCACGACGCGCGGACGCGGTACCGGGCGGCGCAGGAGCGGGCGGAGACGCTCGCGGCGGAGACGGACCGGGAGCTGGCGGCCGCGCGCGAGATGTCCGCGGCGGCCGACAAGGAGCTGCGCAAGCTGCGGTCGCGGGCGGCGCAGGCGGAGGCCGCGGCGGAGGCGGCCAAGCGGGCGGCGCGGGAGGGCCGCAACATCGACGACATGCGGCTGCGGCTCCTGCTGGACGCGCTGGTGGACGCGGCGCAGGGGGTGCGGCGGGAGCTGGCGCTGCCGTCGACGATCGCGCGGCCGGCGGACGCGGTGGGCGCGCTGGAGCCGGACCGGCTGGCGCACCGGACGCTGCCGGGGCGCGCGCTGTCGGACAGCGACCCGCAGCTGCTGGACCGGCTGCTGACGCTGCCGCAGGTGCATCTGGTGGTGGACGGCTACAACGTGACGAAGACGGGCTACGGGGAGCTGCCGCTGTCGGACCAGCGGACGCGGCTGCTGTCGGGGCTCGGCGGGCTCGCTGCGCAGACGCGCGCCGAGGTGACGTGCGTGTTCGACGGCGCGGAGCTGGACGCGCCGGTGGCGATCTCCGCGCCGCGCGGGGTGCGGGTGCTGTTCAGCCGGCCGGGGCAGACGGCCGACGAGCTGATCGGCGAGCTGGTGCGGGCGGAGCCGGACGGCCGGGCGGTGGTGGTGGTCTCCTCCGACCGGGAGGTGGCGGACGCGGCACGGCGCGCGAACGCGCGGCCCTGCCCGTCCACGCTGCTGCTGCGGCGGCTGGGCCGGTCGTGACCCGCAAAGACTCCGACATTTTGGGAGAATCTCACCATTTTGCCGCCTTGATCGTGCGCTCCGTGATCTTGCCGACACGGAATGTACGCAAATAGGGTTGAAGTCAATCAGATAGTGACGAATTAGTTGTGACGGTTGTGGCCCCTCGCTAATGTCGTCCGCTGACGTAGTGGACGAGAGGGGCGAATCGGACCGTGACCAACGATCTCATCGGGGAACCAGCGCGCTCGCGCGACCGGAGAGCCGGCTCGACGGGGATAGGGGTCACCCGCCGCCTGGCGGTCACCGCGTGCTTGGCGGCGACCGCGTCCTTCGCGTTCCCGCCCGTGGTGGCGCACGCCAAGCCGAAGCCCACGCACGCGCAGGCGCAGAAGAAGCTCGACCAGCTCAACGAGGAGATGGACAAGAAGGTCGAGCAGTACAACCAGAACACCGAGAAGCTGAAGATCGCCCAGAAGAAGCTGGCCGCCGCCAAGAAGGCGTCGGCGGAGGAGCAGGCCTCCTTCGACAAGCAGCGCTCGGCGATCGCCCAGATGGCCGCGGACGCCTACAAGAACGGCGACTCCACGGACGTCACCGGCTTCGTCGGCAGCGGCGACCCGCAGTCCGTCCTCGACCAGGCGGCGGTCTTCACCCAGCTTTCCGAGCAGCGCAGCTCCCAGCTCACCCAGTTCCTGGCGACCGCGCAGCGGCTGCGCCGCGAGCAGGCCCAGGCGCAGAGCGCCTACAACGACGTCAAGACCAAGCACGACGAGCTCGCCAAGGCCAAGAAGGACCTCGACAAGAAGGTCCGGGAGGCCAAGAAGCTGGTCCAGCAGACCGGCGGCGGCGCCTCCAGCGGCGGTTCGAGCGGCGGCGGGACGGGCGGCACCTACAACGGCCCGGCCAGCGGCTCGGCCCGGACGGCGCTCAACTTCGCCTACGCCCAGCTCGGCAAGCCGTACTCCTACGGCGCGACCGGTCCGGGCTCCTACGACTGCTCGGGCCTGACGATGCGCGCCTGGGAGGCCGCGGGCGTCAACATCACCCGCACCACCAACTCCCAGTGGGCGGCCGTCAAGCACGTCTCCCAGAGCGACCTGCAGCCCGGTGACCTGGTGTTCTTCAGCGGGCTCTCGCACGTCGGCATGTACGTCGGCGGCGGGAAGTTCATCCACGCCCCGCACACCGGCGACGTGGTGAAGATCAGCTCTCTGTCGGGCTACTACACGTCGAACTTCTACGGCGCGGGACGCCCCTGACGATCATGTGAACGGCCCCCCGCGCGGGGCCGTTCGCTCCCCCCGATGGCAACGGACCAGGGCTGACCTGGTCCGTTGTTGATTTTGGGGGGGTTTGCCTTCTGTTGGGGCTTTGGTACCTTGTCACCACCCAGGCGCCCTCCAGACGCACTGGTCACGCGGCGCCCTCCAGACGCCGCGGCCCCACGCGGCACACCGTCACGGCGGCCGCGGACCGGGCGGCGCGCCCCACGCGCCGTCCCCCAGGGCGGCACGATCCACGCGTCGCCCCGCGGCACCGGGAGAGCGTGCCGCACCGGTCTCTCCGAGACCCGGCCGGCCCGGCCCACCGTGCGCACGCCGACAGCGTGCATGGCGCTGAGAGCGCGCCACGCTGGACCACACAGGGCTCCGGCCCGGGCGGTCCCCCGGACAAGGGGCCGCCGCCATCACAACATCAGCGCCGCTCTTTCGCACGCGGGACAAAGGGTCCCGCGCACGGGCCCCATGACGCCCACAGGATCGCAGCGGCAGCGCCGAATCCGCGCCGTGCGGCGCGGAACCGGGGACCCACCTTCACCGGAGTCCGGAGCAGTTCCGGACGGACATTCCGGTACCCGGGGTGAATCGGTGCGCCTCTTCCGGCACGACCGGTGAGAGCCGCCGTAGGGCCACTTCCACGCCCGAACCCGACAGCTAACCCGGTAGGCGTCTGGAAGAAGGAGTGAACACTGTCCACCTACCCTCAGCAGAACGCCCCGCCGCGGCCGGATGACGGGCCCGGACGGGCCTCCTAGCCGAACGGCACCAATCTCTCCGGGCGCGGCCGTCCGCTGAGCGCACGGCCGCGCCCGCCCCCTCTTTCTCTGCCTCTCCGCGGGCGCGACGACAGCGCCCCCTCCCGAGAGGACCCCCATCCGAACCGGCGTGCCCGCCCCCGGGCGCGCCACCGCCGAGTCCGTCCCGTGCCCGCGTGGCCGGTGACGGAGCCGGGGACCCACCCATGTCCCCTCGGGGTGAATCGGCCTGCCCGCAGGCCGTAGGGCGGCTTCCACGCCCGAACCCGTCAGCTAACCCGGTAGGCGGCATGGAAGCCAAGGAGATCCCCCCGTGGCAGGCAAGCACCGCAAGGCAAGCCCCACCAGCGACACGACTCCCATCACCCCCGTCAGAAGGACCCCCGCGCACCACGCGGCCCCCGCGAAGAAGGCGGGCCGCGCGGCCGGGGCCGCCCCGGCGCCCAGGGTGATCACCGCCCAGGTCCTGCCCGAGGCACCGGACGCCGGCGGCGAGACCGCCCACGCGGCGGCGGGCGGCCGGCACCGCAAGAGCGGGCGCGCCGTCGCCTGGCGCACCACCGGCGGCGTGATCATCGGCGCCGCCGTCCTCGGCACCGCCGTGGCCACCGCGCAGGCGTCGGTCCTGCCGTTCGGCGGGCCGGAGCCCGCCAAGCCGGCCGCCGCGGCCGACCTGGCCGTCGCGCCCGCGCCGCAGAAGCACGTGTCCCCGCGCCGGACGCCCCAGGCCGAGGCGCCCGCCAAGGCGGCGCCCCGTCGCAGCACGGCGAGCGCGCCGGAGGCCGCCGGCCCCAAGGAACGTTCCAAGAAGTCCCGCCCGACCGCCGAGGCCGCCATCGAGCTCGCCCGCTCCCAGGTCGGCACGAGCCCCGACGGCAACGGCGACACCAAGTTCGGCGACTGGTACGAGGGCACTGAGCGCGCCAAGGAGACCGTCGCCCGCGACGGCGGGTCCGTGCAGGAGTACAGCGACGCCGAGTGGTGCGACATGTTCATCTCCTGGATCGGCGACAAGCTCGGCTTCACCGACCAGATCGGCAGCGACGCCTGGACCGTCGCGCACGCCCAGTGGTTCCAGGACAACGGCCGCTGGGGCGACGCGCCCAAGCCCGGCGCGATCGTCTTCTTCTCCTGGAGCGGCGGCAAGTCCGCCGACGACATCCAGCACGTGGGGATGGTCATCAAGGACAACGGCGACGGGACGATCCAGACCGTCGAGGGCAACACCGGGAACTCCGTGCAGGTCAAGGAGCGTTCGACGGACACCGTGGTCGGCTACGGCTACCCCGACTACGCCTAGTGACCCCGGACGGCGACACGGCGCCGGTGGCACCGCTTCCACGGAAGGCTCAATAGGATCGCGCGCATGGAGGACGGCCCACCGCAGGACGGCCCCGCCGAGGACGAGGGGCACGACGCCCCCGGAACCCGGCGGGGCGGTCCCGTCCTTCCGCGGGACCTGTGGGCGCGGCCCGGCGCCGTGACGCGGCGCCGGGCCCTCGCGTTGGGCGCCGGCGGCGCCGCGCTGCTGGCCGCCGGCGGCGCCGGGGTCCTCGGCGCACGGTCCAGCGGGTCCCGGGCCGCGGCCCGCACCGCCCGGCCCTCCGCTCCGTTCGATCCGGACACGGCGCGCGCCGTCCTGGCGAACCGGTCCCGCGCCGTCGCGGCCGGCGACCGCACCGCCTTCCTCGCCACGGTCTCCTCGGCGCCCGCCGCGTTCCAGGACGCCCAGGCCCGGCTCTACGACAACCTCCGCAGGCTGCCCCTGGACGGCTGGACGGAGCGGTTCGCGGGCACCGAGTCGGCGAACGCGGAGGGCGGCGCCGCCGTCGTCCGCGTGGAGACCCGGTACCGGCTGCGCGGCTTCGACCGCGGCGACGTCGCCCGCGCCCGCCACCTCACGTTCGCGCCCCGCTCCGGCGCCTGGACGGTCGTCGGCGACGGCTCGGCCCTCGGCTACCACGACGACGCCGAGATCTGGGACGCCGGACCGCTGAGCGTCGTCCGGGGCCGCGCCGGCCTCGTCGTCGGCGACGGCGGCGGGCTGAAGGGCATCGCCGAGCGCCTCGACGCGGCCGTCCCGGTCGTCACCGGCGTCGTCGGGAAGGGCTGGGCGCAGCGGGCCGTCGCGCTGGTCCCCGCCGACGAGCGGCTCGCCGCCTCCCTCGCCGGCCCGGACGAGAGCCTCGGCCAGATCGCCGCGCTCGCCACCGTCGCGCCGTCCGCGGGCGGCGGCCGCGGCGAGGACCGCGTCATCGTCTCCCCCGGCACCTTCGGCCGGCTCAACGAGCTCGGCCGCACCGTCGTGCTCACCCACGAGCTGACCCACGTCGCGACCGGCGGCGCCACCGACCACACCACCCCCCTTTGGCTCATCGAAGGGTTCGCCGACTACGTCGGCTACAAGCACGCGAAGGTGAGCGTCCGGTCGGCCGCCAGCGAGCTGCGCCGCGAGCTGCGGTCGGGCCGGGTCCCGTCCGCGCTGCCCGCCGCCGCCGACTTCGCCGGCTCCTCCGACCACCTCTCCCAGGCGTACCAGGAGTCCTGGCTCGCCTGCCGGATGGTCGCCGGCCGGTACGGTGAGGCGACGCTCGTCCGGCTGTACCGGGCCGCCGGGCGGGCCTCCGAGGCCGCCGCGCTGCGCTCCGTGCTCGGCCTCACCCGGGACCGCTTCGTCGCGCTGTGGCGCGACTACCTGAAGAAGGAGCTCACATGAGCGAGGGAGACGGCGGCGAGCCGTCGGTCGCCGAACACCCCCGCCGCCCGGACGCCGGCCCGGACGGCCGCGCGGCCGCCGGCGGGACGCGGGGGCCGCGCCGCGCCGCCGCCGTCGCGGCCGTCCTGCTGTTCGCCGGCGTCGCCGCCGTCCTCGGCCTCACCACCCCGTGGAACCCGCTGCCCGGCCACGTCCCCGGCGGGCACGTGCGGGCCGACCCCTCCCTCGACTTCACCCCGCGCGAGATCGCCCGCGCGAAGGCCTTCGACGGCGCCATCAACCCGCCCGCCTACTCCGGGCTCGTCGTCGGCCTCGCCGTGGTCCTGGTCCTCGGCTTCACGCCGCTCGGCTCCCGGTTCATCGGCTGGACGACCGCGCGCGTCCGCCGCCGCCCCCTGCGCGTCGCCGCCGCGGCCGTCGCCCTCACCACGCTGCTGCGCGTCGCCGGCCTCCCGTTCGACATCTGGAGCGAATCGGTCCTGCGCCGCTACGGGCTGTCCACCCAGAGCTGGCCCTCGTGGGCCGTCGACCAGCTCAAGTCCCTCGGCGTCACCTGGGTCATCTACACGATCGCGCTGCTCCTGCTGTACGCGGTCGTCCGCCGCTTCCCGCGCTACTGGTGGACGGGCGCCGCCGGGGGCGGGTTCGTGCTCGTCGTCGCGGTGTCGTTCATCTACCCGGTCGCTGTCGAGCCGGTCTTCAACAAGTTCCACTCGCTGCCCGCCGGCCGGCTGCGCACCGACCTGCTCGCCATGGCGAAACGCGACGGGGTGCCGGTCAAGGACGTCCTCGTCGCCGACGCGTCGCGCCGGACGACCTCGCTGAACGCCTACGTGTCCGGGTTCGGCTCGACGCGCCGCATCGTCCTGTACGACACGCTGCTGAAGTCGCCGCGCCCGCAGATCGAGTCGATCGTCGGGCACGAGCTGGGCCACGCCAAGCGCAACGACGTACTGTGGGGCACCCTCGTGGGCGGGCTCGGCGTCGCGGGCGGCCTGTGCCTGCTCTACCTGCTGACGACGTCGCCGCGGCTGCTGCGCCGCGCCGGCGTCGACCCGGACGTCCCCGCCGCCCGCGGCGCCCGGAGCACCGGCCCCGCCGACCCCCGCTCCATCGCGCTGGTCCTCGCGCTGGTCGCCGCCGGGACGCAGGTCGCCGCCCCGGTGCAGAACCTCGTGAGCCGCCGCATCGAGGCCCGCGCCGACGCGCACGCCCTCGGCCTCACCCGCGACCCGTCCACGTTCGTCGCGATGCAGCACGAGCTGTCCGTCCGCAACATCGACGACCCGGACCCGAACTGGGCCGAGTACCTGCTCTGGATGACCCACCCGTCCGGCCCCGACCGCATCGCCATGGCCCGCACCTGGTCCAAAATGCACCACGTCCCCATCCCGCCACCACTGCGCTAGCCCACGCCCCCACAACAAGCCCACACCCAACCCCAACCGCGACGGTAAGAACCCCAGCCACCTCACGGGCAGGCACGCGGAGCGAGCGCCAGCGAGCGCAGCGGGCATGCCCGACGACGGGCAGGGTGTTTCGCGCGGAGCGC
>NZ_JBEPCJ010000174.1:0-9506 GCF_040299565.1 Spirillospora sp. NPDC000708 | reverse complement strand
GGGGGCTCCCCCTGCCAAACACGCCGCGGCCCGACCCGCGGTCCGTGCACACCGCGCCGATCACCGCCCGGTGGGGTATAACTTCCCTGGTCTGGGGCGGCCCCCCCCCCGTCGGGGGCCCCGCCGCGCCCGGGACCGCGCGGCGGTGGCGGGTGCTGCTCGCCGGCGCGCTCGTCCTCGTCCTCCCGCTGGCCTACGGCGGCTGGCGGCTCCGGCAGCCCCACGACCCGTCGCGGGCGGCCGTCACGCTGCTCGACACCGACCGTCCCGACGACACGATCGACCTCGCCACGCCGCAGGGCCGCGAACTGCTGAGCCGCTACGTCGCCGCGATCCGCGCGACGCCGCCCGCCGGCACGGTCGTCCTGCCGGAGAAGACCTTCGCCGCGAACGAGGCGGCCCTGCCCGCGCTCACCGGGCCGCTGGGGCGGCTCGCCGCCGAACGCCGCGAGGACATCGTCGTCGGGCTCGTCCTGACGACCGGGGGAACCGCGCGCAACGTCGCGCTCGGGATCCGCGCGGACGGCGGCGCGCCCGTCCGCTACGCCAAGCGGCACCTGATCCCCGGGCTGGAGGACGGCCTGGCGCCGGGCTCGGAGTTCGCGTTCCTCTCCCCCGGCCGCGGCCTCGCCGTCTGCAAGGACCTGGACTTCCCCGGTCTCGTCCGGGGCTACCGGGCCCGCGGCGCGACGGTGCTGTACGCGCCCGCGTGGGACTTCACCGGCGACGGGCGGCTGCACGGGCGGATGGCGCTCGTCCGCGGCGTCGAGAGCGGGCTGACCGTCGCGCGGGCGGCGCGGGCCGGGACGCTCCTGGTCAGCGACCCCTACGGCCGGGTCCTCGCGGGGCGCGCCACCGGCGGGGCCGGGTTCGCCTCCGTCACCGCGACGCTCCCGGCGGGCGGCGTCCGCACCGTCTACTCGCGTTTCGGCGACTGGTTCGCCTGGCTCTGCGTGCTGCTGGTCGCCGGGGCGTCCGGGACGAGCCTCATGAATCGCAGGTGCGCGGCGGACGCGGCGAGGGCGACCGCCGACCCGATGACGGCGTAGCCCGCCAGCACGCCGAGGGCCTGCGCCGTCGCGTGGCCGGAGAAGTAGACGGTGTTGCGGACGGCGGTGGTCCCCGCGCCCGTCGGCAGCCAGTCCCCGATGGCCCGCCAGAACGCCGGCAGGAGGGTCATCGGGTAGGCGCCGCCCGCGCTGGGGTTGCCGAGGACGACGAACAGCAGGATCGCCAGCCCGACGCCGATCATGCCGAGCAGGATCTGGAACGCGACGGTCGTCGCGGCGGCGGCCATGACGACCAGCGCGCCGATGCCCCACAGCGCCCAGAAGTGCCCGTTCAGGGCGCCGAGGACCGGCCCGGCGATGATCGCGCCGCCGAGCCCGGACACGATCGCGTACAGCGCGAGCGCGCCCAGCCGGATGACCGTGCGGCGCAGGTTCGCCGGGCGCGCGCCGCCGGCGACGCCGAGGATCGCCGCCGCCAGGTAGCCGCCCACCATCCAGCCGATGACCAGGTAGAACGACGACAGGCCGCGGCCGTCCCCGGCGGCCGGCGGGCGGATGTCGACGGTCCGCACCTGCCGGTGCCGGGACTGCTCGATCCCGGCCGCGATCTGCTGGGTGGTGCTGGACACGGCGGGGCCGCTCGCGGACGCCACCAGCAGCGTGTCGGTGCCGCCGCGCGGGGCGACGACGATCGCGGCGTCCACCGTCCGGTCCAGGATCAGCTGCCGGGCCCGCTGCTCGCTGGGCGCGGTGCGGGCCTTGAGCGGGTCGCCCTTCAGCGCGTTCAGCTGCGCGGCGACCTGCCCCGCCGCCTGCCCGGGCGCGACGACCGCGACCGGGATGCGGTGCGGGGTCGGCGAGTGGAACGCGCCGATGTAGGACAGGATGAACGCCAGCTGCAGGATCAGCACGCCCACGACCAGGCTGAACGAGCGCAGCGTCACCGCGTCGCGCAGTTCCGCGGCGAAGCCGCGGTCGGGCGCGGCGCCGCTCCGGCCGGTCGCGGGTGTGCTCATGCCGGGACAGGTACCCGCTCAGCGGCCGCTACTCCAGGGGGCCGCTACTCCAGGGGGAAGCGCAGCACCCAGCGCCGCTGCCAGGGCGTCTCGACCGCTTTGCGGTGATAGTTCGCCCTGGTCCAGGCGACGGCGCGGTCCGCCGGCACCCCGGACAGCACCGCCAGGCAGGCCATCACCGTGCCGGTGCGGCCGACGCCGCCGCCGCAGGCGACCTCGACCCGCTCGCCGGCGGCGGCCCGCGCGTGCAGGTCCCGGATCAGCGCGACGGCGCCCTCCCCGTCGCGGGGCAGCAGGAAGTCCGGCCAGTCGATCCACGCGTGCGGCCAGGCCAGCGCGGCGTCGTGGCGGCCGCGGAGCCGGCCCGAGCCGAGGTACAGGCCGTAGTCGGGCGCGGCGCCGCCCGGCGCGGGCCGGCGCAGCCCCCGGCCCCTGACGAGCAGGCCGCCAGGCAGTTCGGTCGCGTCTTCGAGGCGTGTGCTCACCATCGCCCCATCCTGGCGCGGCCCCGCCGCCCCGCACCCCGTGCTCCGCTCTCAGCGGACGCCCTCCGCGTTCGGCGGGCGCCCCGCATCGAGCGGGCGCGCACGGGTAGCGTCGGGGAAATGACCAGTGCGCAACTGCTCGCCGACGCCTTCGACCGCATCCAGGAGGTCGTCCGGGACGCCGTGGACGGCCTCACCCCGGACCAGCTCGTCCTCCGCCCCGACGCCGAGGCCAACACGATCGCCTGGCTCGTCTGGCACCTCACCCGCGTCCAGGACGACCACGTCGCCGACGCCGCCGGCACCGAGCAGGTCTGGACGTCCGGCGGCTGGGCGGACCGGTTCGCGCTGCCGCTCGCGACGGCCGAGACCGGCTACGGCCACGACCCCGGGCAGGTCGCGGCCGTCCGCGTCGACTCCGCGGACCTGCTCACCGGCTACCACGACGCGGTGCACGACCGGACCGTCGAGTACGTCGGCACGCTGACCGACAAGGACCTCGAGCGGATCGTCGACACGGCCTGGGACCCGCCCGTGACGCTCGCGGTGCGGCTGATCAGCGTGATCTCCGACGACCTCCAGCACGCCGGGCAGGCCGCCTACGTCCGGGGCCTGATCGAGCGCGCCTGAGAAGCGCGAGCGGCGCCCCCCGAGCGGGGGGGCGCCGCCACGACGCGTCTCGGCGCGCCGTCAGCCGGTGGTGACGGTGCGGTCCAGGGCGCTGCCCTTCACCCACTTCTTCCAGGACATCTGGTAGAAGCCCCAGCCGTTGTCCGGCTCCAGCCTGCGGCTGGTGCCGGTGATGATCACCGGGTCGCCGCGGTAGGAGAAGTTGTAGAACCAGCGGGCGGCGGAGGGCGGGGAGTTGACGCAGCCGTGGCTGACGTTCTGGTGGCCCTGCGCCCACACCGTCGAGGCCATCGAGTGGATGTACTCGCCGCTGTTGGAGATCCGCACCGCGAACGGGATGACCTCCTTGTAGCCGCCCGGCTCGTCCGGCTTCACGCCCATCCACTCCGACGTCATGATCGCCGGATTCTCCTTGCCCATGGTCAGGTGGATGCCGCTGGTGGTGGCGTAGGTGTCCACGCCGTTGACCACGCGGCCGCCCCGGCCGGCGCTGATCGGCCAGCTCTTGACCTTCCTGCCGTTCTTGGTGACGGTCAGGTGGTGGGTCTTCGTGCTCGCCTTGATGATGTGCGCGTCACCGATGGTGAACTTGCGGCTGAAGTCGGTCATGCCGTAGGTCTTCTTGCCCGACTTCACGCCCGCCAGCTTGGCGGTGAAGGTGACCTTCTGGTTGGGCTGCCAGTAGTGCCCGTTCTCCGTCCGGAAGATCACCTGGGTGTCGCCGACCCAGCGCCAGGCGCCGGTGGCGGGCTTGGTCGACGTGACCTCCAGGGCCTGCTCGACGGCCTTCTTGTCGCCGACCGGGCGGTTGAAGGTGACGATGATCGGCATCCCGACGCCGACCTTCTCCCCCTTCGTCGGCGAGACGTCGGCGATGTCCAGCTCGTTGGCCGCCTTCAGCGTCGTGAAGGTGGAGTTGACGGTGGCCGACTTGCCCTTGGGGCCGACGGCGACCGCGGAGACCTGGTACTGCGAGCCGGGGCGCAGCGTGCGCGACTTCCAGCTCTTCTTGTCGGCGGCCATCGCCCCGTCCACCGGCTTGCCCTTGCGGGTGACGGTGACCTGCTGCAGCGTGCCGCCCGCCGCCGTGACGGTGACGCCCGCCTCCGGCGCCGCCTTCCCGTTGCCGTTGCCCGGGTTGATCGTCACCTGCGGTGCGGCGGCGTCGCCCTGCTCGCCGACCGGGACCCCGTGCTCCTTCTCGCCGCCCGAGCAGGCGGTCGTGAGGAGCAGCACGGCCCCCGCCATCCCCGCACCGGCCCGGACACCCGCGGAAACCCTCCGCTGCACCTCAACCTCCAGAACCCCGCCGTCTATCTCAGTGACATTAGCGACAAATTTGGGTGATGACGCCATGACCCGGGGTTTTGGCGGCAGTCCGAGATCAAAGCGTTGCAAGCGGACACGGTCCGTAGTTCCGGCCGCGCGGCGCGGCGCCCGGAACCGCCGCCGGGCGGGAAGGCGCGGTCAGCCAAGCGCGCTGCCCTCCTTCCACTTGGCGAAGGGCAGCTGCCAGAAACTCCAGCCGTTGTCCCATTCGACCTCGCGGTTCGAGCCGGTGAGCTTGAGCACATCGCCGCGCTGGGCGATGCCGTAGAACCAGGCGGCGTCGGACGGGCTGACGTTCAGGCACCCGTGGCTGACGTTCGCCGACCCCTGCGACCCCACCGACCAGGGCGCCGAGTGGACGTACTCGCCGCTGTCGGAGAACCGCACCGCGTTGTCGACCACCTGCTGGTAGTAGCCCGGGTCACCCGGCCGCCGGCCCGGCGAGGTCATCGTGACGGGGTTGCCCTTGTCCATCAGCAGGTGCACGCCGCTGGTGGTGGTGAACTCCCGCGTCTCGCCGTTGCCCGCGCTGAACGGGACCGTCCGCAGCTTCCGGCCGTCCCGCGTGACCGTCATGTGGTGGCCGCCGATGTCGCCGGTGGTGATCTGCGCGGCACCGATGGTGATCGTCTCGGCGACGTCCGCTGCGCCGTAGACGCCGCCTCCGGCGTTCACGCCCGCCAGGTCCGCCCGGAACCGGACGGTCTGGTGCGGCTGCCAGTACGTCTTCGTCCGGTAGACGACCTGGTCGGACCCGATCCAGCGCCAGGCGCCTTCGACCGGCTTGTCCGGGGTGACGTGCAGGGCCCTCTCCACCGCGGCCTTGTCGGCGACCGGCCGGTCGAACCGCAGCATGATCGGCATCCCGACGCCGACCTTCTCCCCTGGCAGGTTCGGCGTGACGTCACTGATCGACAGCGTCCGCTCCGGGGTCAGCACGGTGAACGCGCTGGTCACGGTGCGGAGCTTCCCTCCGCTCTTGGCCTGCGCCGTCACGGTGTAGGACGCGCCGGGCGTCATCGTGCGGGTGGAGTGCCACGTCTTGCGGTTCCCCGCGAGCTCGCCCGTGACGGCCGAGCCCTTGCTGCCCTGGACGGCGACCTTCGCCAGCTTGCCGCCGGACGCCTTCACCCGGATCACCGCGTCCGGCGCGACCCGCTGCGTCCCGCTCGCCGGCGTGATCGTCACCGTGGTGTCGGACTCGCCCGCCGACAGCACCCCCGTGCCGCCGATGCCGCATCCGGCCGCGAGCAGCGCCACGGCGCCCGCTCCGCCCGCCGCCGCCACTGCCGGCCGCCCCTTGATCGCCACGAAACTCCCCCAGTCCCAAGACTCACCCTGCTTCGGCGAACGCCTGTGCAAAGAAAGATGGTCCGGGACCCGGAAAAGTTCGGGCCGGGATCAGGGAATCGCAGCTCAGGGCCGTCGGAGCGGCCGGAGCGGCCGGGAGCGGGTCAGGCCGCGGGGGCGGGCTCGCGGTTGATGTGCCGCAGGAGCCGCTTGAAGCCGAGTACCGAGACGCCGACGCCCAGCGCGCCGAGCCCGGCGACGATGCTGGTGCGCAGCCACAGGTAGGTGCCGATCGACTCGTTGAACAGCATCCAGAGGCTGAGCGCGACGTTGACGAACAGCACCATCGACCACAGCAGCGAGATCCGCAGGAAGAACTGGTGCACCTTGTCGTGCCGGAAGAACGCCTCGGGGATCGGCACCATGTCGCGGGCGAGCTTCATCGCCAGCGGCCGCCGCAGCGGGACGGACGCGAGGAAGGCCATGCTCACCATCAGCGTGCCGAGCGTCGGCTGCAGGAAGTAGACGACGGCGCTGTGCGTGGCCGCCGCCAGGGCCGCCCGCACGGTCACGCCGACCGCGGCCAGCATCAGCATCCCGGAGACGGGGTGCCCGCGCAGGTAGCGGAAGACGATGCCCCCGTACACCCAGGCGACCGCCGCGGCGAGGGCGCCGTTCAGCCCCAGCAGCGCCAGGGCGGCGTAGAACACCGCGACGGGCGCGACCACGCCCTCGGCGAAGCGCGGCAGCGCGTGCAGGAGCAGCGCCCGGATCCGCGGCAGTTCGAAGTGGTGCCCGCCGCCCTCGGCGACCACGGCCGCGGCCGTGGCGCCCGAGGGCCCGGCCGCCGAGACGGCCGGCGTCGTCGCTGGTGGTTCCATCGAGTGCTGCGCTCCCCGATCGGTGTGCATGGACTGCTGCATGGCCTGGGACGGCGTCACGATTCGCACCACCGTACGTGATGATCCGCGTGCGTCCTCCCGTTTTGACGAACCTGGAGGCGTCCGTGTTCAGGCCGTCCGCCGGATTGCTCCCTCATCTGCGACTTCCCAGCACAGCGCGATCTATTGAGGTGATTTGTCTCTTAGTTCGGATTTGTCCCGCAGTTGGCCGAGCCGCGGCCGGAACCGGTCAGGACTCCGGCGCGGCGGGCTGGGCCTCCCGGGCGGCGGCGTAGATCGCCCGCAGCGTCACCGCCACCGACGGCCGGCGCACGCTCGCCCGCCGCGTCACCGCGTACACCTCCCTGGCCAGCGTGCATTCGGGGATCCGGCGGACCGCCACGCCCTGGTCGCCGGCGGCCAGCGCCAGCGCGGGCACGGCGGTGATGCCGATCCCCCGCGCCACGAGACTGAGGATCGTGTGCAGCCCCTCGAACTCCCACGGGACGGGCCGCGCGCCCCCCACGGTGTCCAGCAGCCGCTCGACGGCCTGCCGGGACGGCTCCCCCGGGGGCGCCGCCATCCACGGCTCGTTCCGCAGCATCTGCAGCTCCACGGGGCGGTCCGGGTCCGACATCGGGTGCCCGTCCGGGACGACCAGGACGAGCGGGTCGCGGCGCAGGTGGAAGAACTCCAGCACCGCCGGGGACTGGTCGGGGACCTTGCCCGTCCAGTCGTCGATCAGCGCGATGTCGACCTCGCCGTTCTGGACCTGGCGGATGCCGTCCCCCGGGCGGGTCTGCCGCAGCACGAAGGTCAGCCCGGGATGGTCGCCGAGGCTGTGCGCCAGCGCGGGCGCGAAGGCGACGGCGGCGGTCGGGAAGGCCGTGACCACCACCCGGCCCATGGGGGTGTCGGACTGCGCGGACAGCTCCGCCTCCGCGGTCTCCACCAGGCTGAGGATCTCCTCGGCGCGCGCGGCCAGGCGCCGTCCGGCGTCGGTCAGCTCCGCGCTGCGAGCCGTCCGGTCGAGCAGCGGGATGCGCGCCTCCCGTTCGAGCGCGGCCAGCTGCTGGGAGACGGCCGACGGCGTGTAGCCGAGCGCCGCGGCGGTCGCGGCGATGCTGCCGCGGCGGGCGAATTCGGCGAGCAGCCGCAGGCGGCGCAGTTCCAGCATCAGCTCAGCTTACGGTCACCATCGCCGAGACTCGCTTGTGATGATGCTGAATGCGGGAAAGCATGAAGCGAACCCGGCCGGGTCACGCAGGGGGATCTTTCCGACACCCACCGTTATTTCGCCATGCCTTTGGAGCGTCGATGCATGCCCAGAACCCGCCCGCGCACGATCGCCCGGCCGGCCGCCCGACCAGCCCCTCCGATCCCGTCCCCTCCGCCCTTAGCCCCTCCGGCCCCTCCGCTCCCTCCGTCCCGTCGACGGCGGGCGGCCCGGCCCGGCCGGTGTCGTTCGCGCCGCGCGCCGTCCCGCTGTCGCCGACGCTCGCGGTGAACGAGGCGCTCGCCCGCAGGCGCCGCGAGGGAGTGCGGGTGCTGCCCCTCGGTTTCGGCGAGGCGGGCATACCGATCCATCCCGCGCTGACCCGCGAGCTCGCCTCCGCCTCGGGACGCGGCGGCTACGGCCCGGTGGCCGGGTCGGCCGCCCTGCGCGCGGCGGCGGCGGGGTACTGGGGGCGGCGGGGACTGCCGACCGATCCGTCCGCCGTCGTGTGCGGCCCCGGCAGCAAGCCGCTGCTGTTCGCGTTGCTGATGGCGATCGGCGGGGACGTGGTGGTGGCCGCGCCGAGCTGGGTGAGCTACGCCGCGCAGGCGCCGCTGGCCGGGGTCCGGCCGATCCGGGTGGCGACCCCGCCGGGCGAGGGCGGGGTGCCGAGTCCCGCGCTGCTCGCCGACGCGGTGGTGCGCGCGCGGGCCGCCGGACGCACCGTCCGGGCGGTGATCGTCACGCTGCCGGACAACCCGACCGGCACGCTCGCCTCCGAGGAGACCGTCCGCCGGCTCTGCTCGGCCGCGCGCGACCTCGACCTCGTGATCGTCTCTGACGAGATCTACCGCGACCTGGTGCACGACCGCGGCCGTGCGGTGCCGACCCCCGCCCGGTACGCGCCGGAGCGGACGGTGGTGACCACCGCGCTGAGCAAGAGCCTGGCGGCCGGCGGCTGGCGGCTCGGGGTGGCGCGGCTGCCGGACGGCCCGTTCGGCGCGGCGCTGCGCGCCTCGGTGCTCGGGATCGCCAGCGAGGTCTGGTCCAGCGCGCCGGCCCCGGTGCAGCACGCCGCCGCGTACGCGTTCGCCGAGCCGCCGGAGCTGGTCGAGCACATCGACCGCAGCCGGCGGCTGCACGGGGCGGTCACCCGCGCGGTCGCGGCCCGGTTCGCCGCGGCGGGCGCCCGGGTGCCGGCCCCGCAGGGCGCGTTCTACGTCTACCCCGACCTCGACCCGCTCCGTGACGCGCTGCTGCGCGGGCACGGGGTGAGGACGTCCGTGGAGCTGTCCGAGCTGCTCCTGGAGCGGTACGGGGTGGGGGTCCTGCCCGGCAGCTCGTTCGGCGAGCCGCCCGTGGCGCTGCGCCTGCGGGTCGCGCCGAGCCTGCTGTACGGGGAGACCGACGAGCAGCGGCTCGCCGCGCTCGCCTCCCCCGACCCGGCGTCGCTGCCCTGGATCGCGGGCGGCCTGGACCGCCTTTCCGACGTGCTCGCCGATCTGCGGGAGAGCGCGCGGGCCGGGCAGGCGGCGCTCGCCTGACACGATCCGCGTCCGCCTCGCGGAAGGGACGCGGGCACAAAGGAAGAGGGCTGCGCGGGAACACCGCGGGACCGCCGCGGGCGGGATGGCCGAGCCCGGCCATCC